>JAFDVY010000040.1 GCA_018268785.1 Acidobacteriota bacterium
AAGAAGGAAATCACCTGAGGCTTGCGATCGTCAGCGAGCGCAAAATCTTCGCGGTGCAGATTCTCGACGACTTTACCTTGTTGATCCCGGACAACGACTCTGACCAGGACAAGATTGACACGCACTTTGAAAGTGGCCGGGTTGTCATGAGTTGCGACTTCGACGGATTTAGTCTCTTGCGAGGGAGACTGGGGGGAGGGAGTGGGCGATTGATCTTGAGGAGGCGGGGAAGAAACCTGAGCCTTAACACAAAATGGAGATGCAAGAAGGAGAACGCAGGCAGCGCGCCAGAGAATTGGCCGATTTAACGAGCGGTTTCGCAGGACGCAGGCTCCCTGGAAGGCAATACCGGACATTTCCGGGCCTATTCCGACCTTGCACCGAATCAGCCCGTGGCGGGTGTGCGGGCTCTAGACTCACTCGCTAGTTGCTGAGGACTATACCTCTTCGGAATGTGGGATTCAATGCGCGTTTGAACGGGAAGAGATGGAATTGGGGCGTCCGGCGACAATTTCCGCGTTCCAGGCCGCTCCCAGGAAGACGACGACGGCGGAGAGTTGCATCCAGACAAGCAGGCCAATGACGGCGGCAAGTCCGCCGTAGACGATGGAGTAAGGCACCCTGCGAACGTAGTAGCCGAAGAGAACGTCGACAAGCCACCAGAGGAGAGTTGCGATGACGGCCCCGGGCAAGACGTTGCGAAGACTGTTTTCCTGTGGGCGAGCGAACCTATAGATTACGGTGAGCGCGATAAGGGAAAGAAGCATGGCGGCAAGCGGGAAGAAGAAGACCCATACCTGGTGAAAAGGATGAGCACCGCCAAGTTCCTGAGTGAACCAATTGTGAATGGGGCGGCCAAAGACGCCAAGAACGGAAGCAACAATCAGCGGCGCAATAGTGGCAATGAGGAGCAAGAGGCCGCGCCACTGGCGATGCAGGAAACCGGGCTGTTCCGCATCGCCGTAAATTGAGTGAATTCCTTCCATGATGAGCTTCATGACTTGCGAACCGGCAAGCAGCGTGCCAGCCCAACCGACAAGGGCCCACTTCCATGCTTGCGGCGCACGCTTAATGAGAAATTCGGAGACAATCTGGCGGCTCCCGGGCGGCAAATAGCGAGTGAAGTCCGTGACGAGGTCGAGCATGTTGGTGCGGCTGCCGAGCGGGCTGGTGGCGATGGCAACGACCAAAAGCAGGGTAGGAAAAAACGCGAGGAAGAGGTTGAAGGCGATGGCCTGGGAAATCATGCTGCATCGCGGGAAGACACGCTGAAACATGCGCAACGCGCGCTGGAGCAGTCGGATGGCGGGATTCATTGGGCAGCATTATACCTATACAAGAGAGGGCTTGAAGGGGCTTGCTTGCCGGGCAGCGGGGTGCATCGTAGACTCAGATTTGGCATTTTTGCGCTGCACAAAGCATCCGAGAAAAAGAATGAGATCGCTGCAAAATTCATTTTATTCGCTGCTGCTCGCGCTGGCACTTTTGCCGTGGATTGCTTCGGGGCAATCGACGAGCCCGCCAAAAGGGAAAGGCGAGTGGAAACCCGTTCCGTTTGCCATCGTTCATTTCAACGAAGACGCGCCGAAATCGTGGAATCTTTATTTTTGCTCGAAGAAGGGCGTGCTTTTGCTGCGGCTGTGGAAGCGATACCTATTGATTGATCGCAATGCGCAGCAGGTGTTCGATGTGGACCCTGAGAAAATCGTTGTGAAGGGCGAAGGGATCGAGTTTTCGTTTGAAGATAATCCGAGCGAGCCGGCGGATATTACGGATTGGCGCGAACGCGACATCGGCTCACTGCATCGCCTGCGTTTTCGGTTCGGAGAAAAAGGCAGTTATCTGGATATTCAGACGCCGCTGAAACCGAACGGAACGCCGCTCTATTAGAAGCAATCTCATGAATCGCCCGACAATATGCGCAAGAGCTCTCTTCAGGGGCTAAAGCCCGTTTTTCTGCGTCTCTGCGTGGGGGCTAAAGCCCCCACCTCCTAAAGAGCCATCTATGAAATAGCCAGACAGTTCGAAAGCTTCGAGGATATTTACTGGAGGGGGGCGCCCTTGCGGTAGACGCCGTAAACCCACGGAATCCCGATGGCTCCGGGTTCAACTCCGATTTCGAGCGAATCGCCAACGCGGAACCGGTCGAAATCGTCGGCGTCCACAGCGATGCGTTCAAATCTCCGTCCGGGCCTCCAGGAAGGCACGACGAGCCTGCGGCTGCCACGAATGATTCCCTTCATGTAGAACGTGTCACGCACGGTTGCGGGCACGTATTGAATATTTTTCGGCGTGTCAAACCTTCCGTTGACCAGGAGCATTGCGGCCAAAATCCAGGGGAGAGGCACAAGGCCGGTGAAAATTCGCTTGGGAATTTCGATTTCGGCGTGGCGACGCGACAGACGGTCCAGGACAACAAGAGTGGTCAAGGCGATGAAAAAGAGGGCACCGAAGAAGACGAGCATCAAGTCCAAATCGAGGGGCGGAAAGACCTGGCTGACATAAGGGAAACAGAGAGAGCCTGCGAGAAAAATGAGCGTGCGGTAGATGAGTTTCTTACGGAAGACGAGTTCCGCCGCGGCGCTCGTCAGGCCGCACGACGAGCACTGGTCGGATTGGCGCTCCGACCCGCAATCCATGCATCTAGTCATCGAGAAGAGCATAACGCTTTGTCAGGACTGTTTTACAGAGAGACCGTTGATGAGTTCCTGGTAGCGCTCGCCGTTCTGGTCTTCGGCAATGGAGATGGAAACGCCCATGCCGCGCCCCGGTTCGACGCGCTTGACGGAGCAATTGATGCGAACAGGGCGATCGAGGGTTAATTGCGCGGAAAAACCGGCTCCAACCCAGAGTGGATCGGCGGATTCGATGAACATGCCATTGGAGCTGACATCGCGCGTGCGGGCGCGCAGGACTGTGGAGCCCCACTCGATTTCGAGGTCGGCGTGAAAGGCGTAACGAGGCGCCCAACGGCGCTCGAACCGACGCATAACCTGATCCCCAGTGCCCATAGACCTGGTGAATTCCCCTGCCCGGGTTCCCAAGCTGCGGCGCGAAGGCGATTGCACCGCCGTTACTTATAGACAATACAACGAATCTTGGCATGGCTATACGACGCCGGTGTGAATTGTTTTGTTCCCTGTATTGGCAAAATCGCTACGGAGAAGTACCAAGGCGCCGGACGTGGCTGATTTCGAGATGGTTATTCTGTATGGAATTTCTCGTTTTTCTTGATGCGGCGCTGGATTTCCGCCTGGAGGTAGCGGCGAAAGTTTTCGGGGACGATGCCAGGAGCGGTGAGTTCGCGGAGGTCGGAGACGGTGAGTTCGGGCAAATAGGAAAGGACTGTGGAAAGAGTTGTGGCAGGCTGACGAACGAGCGCCAAGCGCACGTTGTAGCTGTGGGACCATTTTTGGTGACGGGAGATTGCTTCGATGACGCGGGGGATCAGCTTTGGGCGCGCGAGTGCTTTGAGAACATGCGCTTCGCTGAGATTGGTGTTGTCGAGGACGACTTTGAGGATTTGCTCGTGGCCTTCGGCGAGGAGTGCGCCCGCGACGCGCCCCGGACCACGACGAGCGAGCGTGATTTTTTGACCCAGCGGGAGCTGCGGCAGGCGGGCGATGACTTGTTCTTCAGCGTTGCGTTTTAGTTCGGCGAGCGCGCCGGGGGTGAGGGTGAGTTGGACGAGGTCCATAAGATAAAGGTCGCGGAGGAGACGGAGGCTGACGAGGCGCGGGGTGTGGGGATGAAGGACTAAGGCTTTCTTTATGGCGTAGGCTTTCAGGAGAGGTTTTCGTTGGGCGATTTCTTCGATGAGTTCACCGGGGAGATCCTTTCTGGCGAGGAGGAGCGCAGCCTGGCCCTCGTCGAGTGAAGGACTTTGTGCAATTTCGCGCAGGGCGTCCGGAGAGCCATTGCGGACGCGTTCGCTGAAATCGAGGTCTGACGACTTCGGCACTTTCCGATTGTTCTCTTCGGTCATACGCTCAGCGCACGCCTTGCCGCGACATCTACCAGCGGTGTTCGCAGAATCTGCAATTTTGATTTCGGAGCGATTCGGCGGAGTTCCGCGTCGAGTGCTTCGTCAAAATATAGGGATCTTTCGACCATGCCGCCGGTCTTGCCCAGAATGAATTCCGCCCCGTTCAAATTCAATTCGGTCTGCACTTCGGAGACGAACTGGGCGAGGCTCGCTGCGGCGGCGCGGAGCAGAGTTCGCGCGACTTCGTTGCCTTCATCGGCAGCTTTGGCAACCACCGGAAAGATGCGGGGGTAGACAGAATCTGCAGCCTCGCCTTCCAAGCCCGCAATTCCTTCCAGAGATTTAAGATCAAGTTGCCCAACAATCCTGGCGCGCAATTCGCTGCCTGAATTGCCGGCGGCGCTCAGAACTTCCGCCACGGCGTGCTTCCCTATGGCGAAGGCGCTGCCTTCGTCGCTCTTTTTGGGACCGTGGCCGCCAGAGCGCGCTACTCGGCCGGTCGTATCGCGACCAATTGCAGCAGATCCTGTGCCAGCAACGAGCACGATCGCCGGTCCAGGGCCCGCGGCCATGAGCGCAAGGTCGAGATCAGTGCAAAGTTCGAACCGCGCGGCGCCGAAAAACTTGGCGAGAAGTTTCTTCATGGCATCGGCGCGTTCCGCAGCGGCGACTCCAGCCAAACCTGCGCAAACGTCCGTAACCTGCTCCAATTTCATCGCTGCATTGCGCAACACGGCTGTGGCACCTTCTTTTACTCCTTGGGCAGCAGTTTCAATTCCGATTCGGAATGGATTCGAAGGGCCGCCTCGTCCGCGCGAGATGATTCGGCCTGTTTCGTCCATCAGAACAGCATCTGTTTTCGTGCCGCCGCCGTCGAGTCCCATGGCAATTCGCATCTTCAAAGGATACTGAAAGATTCGGCGAACCCGAACGCCTTCGTGGGTTGCCTATTTTGAATTTGCAACGTTGAACTGTTCGGTCCTTGACGGTTCGCATTTGGACCTCTATCCTCTTCGCACTTCATGCGGATTCATCCTCTCGACCTCGCGATTGTCGTTGCGTATCTACTTGGCGTTACAGGGCTTGGCATCTACTTTCGACGAGGCCAAAGCGACGTTCGGGACTACTTTCTGGGAGGGCGCAGCGCGCCCTGGTGGGCGATTTCGTTCTCGATCGTCGCGACGGAGACATCGACGCTAACCATTATTGGAACGCCGGCGATTGCGTATGGCGGAAATCTTACGTTTCTGCAGCTTGTTTTCGGATACCTCATCGGACGAATTCTGATCGTCTTGCTATTGCTGCCCGGATATTTTCGTGGTGAGTTTTTTACGGCTTATGCATTGATTGAAAAACGTTTTGGGCCTCGCATGCGGGCGCTCGCGGCGTCCACGTTTCTTGTTACACGGGCTATTGCGGAAGGTGTACGCGTAGCTGCGATCGCGCTGGTCGTCAGCGTTGTGCTTGGAACTTCAATCCGGCTGGCCGTTTTTCTTGTGATTGCGCTGACCATTGTCTACACGTTTGAAGGCGGAATGAAGGCGGTAATCTGGACGGATGTCGCGCAATTTCTGCTGTATCTTGCAGGCAGCGCGATTACATTTCTTTTTTTGTTGCACAAAATTCCGGGTGGATGGCATGAAGTGACGCAAGTGGCGGCCGCTTCGGGCAACAAACTACAGTTGCTCGATTTTTCGTGGAGCCTTGCGACGAAGTATACGTTCTGGTCGGGGCTCATCGGCGGCGCGTTTCTAACCATGGCGAGCCACGGAACGGATCAGACGATTGTGCAGCGACTGCTCGCTGCAAAAAATGAGCGCGATAGCCGCACGGCGCTGATCGCGTCCGGCTTCATTGTTCTCTTTCAATTCGCGTTATTTCTGCTCGTCGGCGTTTTACTTTTTGTTTTTTCGCAGCACGCGCCGTTGCTCTCCGCAGGCCAGCGCGCGGATGCGATCCTTCCGACTTTTCTTGCTCGCGAAATGCCCACCGGCCTGGCGGGAATTTTGCTGGCTTCGATTCTTGCAGTTGCCATGTCCAACGCGAGCGGTTCACTGAACTCTCTTGCTGCGTCGACGGTGCTGGATTTCTCGCAGCTTAGCGGACACCAAACCGATCCAGGAAAATTTCTGAAGCTTTCGCGGCGCATTACGCTTGTGTGGGGAGCGGTGTTGATCGGTTTCGGGCTCGTCACCTGGGGGCCGCTGCTGGAAACCGGGCTTACAGTCGCTTCGCTTCCGTTTGGAAGCCTGCTCGGTCTTTTTCTGCTGGGCACGCTGGACAAAAAAGCAACCGCGGCCGGCGCGGCAATCGGCATGTTCGCCGGGCTGGCCGTTATTCTTTCGATTTGGCAGTTCACTGCCGTTGCATTTACCTGGTATGTCCTGATCGGCTCTGCTGTTACATTCTTGGTCGGCGGATTGATGAGCAGAATCTTCCCAATTGGCAAATTGACACAGGAGCGTTCAGCGTGAGCGCGCCCGCGAACGAGAAGCGGCTCGAACTTGTTCGCGACCTCGGCCCGTGGGCTTCGGCAGCCATCGTGGTCGGGACGATGATCGGTACGGGAATTTTCCTGAAGCCCGCGCAAATGGCGCGCGAAGGGCAGACCGTCTCCGTGGTTTATGCGGCGTGGATTGTCGGCGCGATTCTCTCGATTTTTGGCGCGCTTTCTTATGCGGAATTGGGCGCGGCGATTCCCGAAGCTGGTGGCGAATACGCCTATTTACGGCGCGGTTTTGGGCCGACGTGGGGATTTCTGTTCGGGTGGATGCATTCGATTGTCGGGCGGCCGGCGTCGGCAGCGTCCATCGCAGCGGGTGGCGTGAGATTCCTTGCGTTTCTGATTCCGTCCATCGGTGCGCCGATCTTTACGCTGCATATTGCTATCCCTGGCTTGACGCACTGGTACAAACCTTACGACTTTGTTTTTACGTGGGCGCAACCGCTGGCCGTTGTCTGGCTCGTCGTGATGACCGCAATCAATTATGTTGGCGTAAAATTCGGCGGTGCGGTGCAGGTTTTTCTGACGTTCATCAAGATTTTTTCGGTGCTGCTTATCATTGGAGTTGCGTTCCTGGCGCCGACAGCGGCACACGGCCCAGATCCCGTTTGGCCTGCAGCGGTGAACGGCGGCTTGCTGACGGCGTTCCTTGCTGCTTTGGCTGCGGCGCTCTGGGCTTATGACGGTTGGGAGGATTTGAATTTGGTCGGATCGGAAGTGAAAGATCCGCAGAAAAATTTTCCACGGGCACTGGTCGGGGGAGTTGTTGTAGTCGCCATCATCTATCTACTCTTTAGCGCGGCCTGTTTGCGTGTTCTTCCCTTTTCCTCAGTAGCCAATTCGACGCACATTGCATCGGATGTCGTCGAGCATGTCTCAGGGCGCGGCGCGGCTATCTGGATCACACTAGCGATGGTCATTTCTGCAATCGGATCGCTGAATTCTTCGGTCCTTAGCGGCGCGCGCGTTCCGTACGCGATGGCACGCGACAAAGTTTTTTTCCGGGTGGCCGACGGCATCCATCCGAAATTTTTTACTCCCGGGCGTGCGCTGATTTTTCAAGGAGTCCTCACCAGCTTAATGGCGCTTACCGGCACCTTCGAAGAACTCACTAATCTCTTCATTTTTGCTACGTGGATTTTCTATGGACTGGCCGTCGTGGCGCTTTTTCGTCTGCGGAAAACTGCTCCGGAACTGCAGCGGCCGTATCTCTGCCCTGGCTATCCTGTCGTGCCCGGAGTTTTTGTCCTAGGAGCGCTCGCTCTGACCATCAGCGTCCTCATTCAAGATCCCGGCCGCTCCAGCATCGGCTTGATTCTGATTCTTCTTGGCCTTCCCTTTTACAGATATTGGCAAAGCAAATCGGCGTAGCATAAAACAAAGGCCCGCACGTCGCCGTGCAGGCCTTTGTTAACTGACCAGGTTTGCTCTTACGACTGGCGCCTGGCCTCGTCCGCTTCTTCCGCCAGCTCGAAGAATTTGTGGATGAAGGCCTTCGATTGGCCGATGAAGAGGCCGTCATCGAGGAAACTCTTCGCAGCAGCGGTAGCGCCGCCAAGTTTCGACGAAGTGGGCCGAATGATGGAGACTGGTTCCAGGCGCTTGTCCAGAAAATCGCACGGCTCCGGCATGATCAGGTTGGCCTGCAAATCCTCCGGTTGATTCTTAGTCAAATCGTCAAACGTCACGGTGGATTTGTTCACTGGGTCGGTGAAGGTGAGCGGAGTGGCGTTGCCCGCTTTGTCCTGCCAGGTCTGGAAGTGCATGATCTCGGATCCGCCGATGCTGAGCAGAATGCGAAGCACTTCGAGGCTGGTCACTTTTTGCGCGAGCGTCGCATACAGGCTCGTCCCGCCCTGCTCGATAAAAGCAAAGTGGAAGCCCGCGGTGAATGCTATGGCCTTCAGCCGCACGTCAATGGACTGCGAGTTGTCGTTGCTCAATGTGCTGTTGCCGAGGTCCGCGTCCGTGCGAGGGATGGCCGTAAATTTTCCCTGGGCAAGACTGGGGATGGTGTTCGCAAGCGTTGCGCCCAAATCGGGGTTGGTTGTGGCGCGGTAGCGTGTCCACCAGGAAGTATCAACTGTCAGTTGGGTCAAGTTGGTCAGCCGCGGAATCTGCCTCGCTCCAGTGGCCTTGCTGCTGGGTAGTCCGGCGGACAGCGACGTAAGGTCCACAGGCTTTGCGCCCTTTGATTCCAGATAGTTGTTTAGAAAACGGTGATGAGTGAATTCGTCATCCGTATTGTCGTGCACGTATTGCGACATGTCGCCATCGAGCAACTGCAGTGCAGCGGAGTAAAGCGTATTCCCACCATTCACACCGCTCACTTCATTGTCTTGGGTTCCGCCGAGTTCCGAATACTGGGTCCAAAGGTCGGTCTCCACTTGTTCCGCGGCAGAAAGAAATCGCAAGATAGCGATATCGCCGCGAGTCAAGTCTCCCTGATCATCCTCGTCGAATGTGCCCTTCGCAAACAAGCGTCCGGGAATAACCATTCCGGCTGCGGTGGCGGCGGCCGATACAGAAACGCCTTTCCGCAAAAATGTACGCCGATTGCTTTTTTTCATATCCATGCCGATCTCCTTCATATCCGGTCTCCCTATTTCTGTATTTTTTTGACCCGGTTTCCGGATCTTTAGAACAATCCGGAGATGGCTGCGTTTTGCCCTCGCCAACCCAACAGCCGGCACAACGATTCGCTGCTTCGATGGATCGCCACTCTTTGCAGTTGCACGCATTGAGAAACAATTGATGAAATTTCCTTCAATCGATGATCGGGATTCCGAAAGAGACTCGGAAACAACGCTTCCGCGTGCACTTTGCGGTAGCAACTAGACTTTTCGTTCCGTTGATTTATTCCGGGCGGGAAAAGAATTTCTGGGACGCTGGATCGTTTTGCGATTTTGGAGGAGTGTCGCCCTTGAGGGGCAGCAAATAAAGAAGGGCGGACTGGGGAAGTCCGCCCTAGAGTACAGAGGTGACTAAACTTACGCTTGCGCCTTGGCCGCGCGCAACTGCTTCATCCGTTCTTCGCCTTGACGCGTCAAATGAGGGGTAATCCCCAACTGGCGCTCGACCAGCATTAGCTGGCCGCGATGGTGCATTTCATGTTCTTTGGCGCCGAGGACGCGCTCAAAACGCGATTTCACGGTTTTTCCGTCTCCGTCAATGACGCCGACCGCAAGGAATTCGTCGGTAAGCGATTCGAGCCAGGTGGCAAACTTTTCCCCTTCCGCCCGAAGATAGTCCAAAAGCTCCGCCTTCGTCCGCAACTTCGATTCCTCGGCTTGCAGTTTTTCCCGCAAACTCAGAAAGTCGAATCCCACGAGCGTTGTGACGCCCTCTTTTGCAAACTCTGGCCACAGTAGCGTAACGGTAGCGATGTGCGCCAACTGCTTCGCCACTGGCTTTACTCCGGGTGCAGGCACAAAATTGTACTTGTCCTCCGGGATCTCTTCGGCAATCTGAATCGTGTTCTTGCGGACCGTGCGAAATGCGGCCGCCATTTCCTTGCCACCATAGACGCTCATGACTTTCACCTCGGGATAAATTGGCCTGCCCTACCCGGGCAGACTGTCCGATTCGATGCGGGAGCATGGAGCAAGGTCACACCAACAATACGAATTCATTGCACAAATTTGTGGCGGTTAATCGGCATCGCCTAATTTAGAAATCGTACGAGGAGACCGAAAGACGCCAGAAATGTCATGCAATTGGGGATGGGGGAAATCTCCTGGTCCAGCTTACGATTGCGCGAATCGCGCGGCCGCGATCCAGACAGCGGAACTGACATTGTGCAAAGCCGCTAAAGCCATACTGTCACGCTTCGACGCGGGCCTTAATGTCCGAGTACGCCGCGTCGATGAGCCTGCTTAGCGCTGCGGAGTTTATCGCCGCTCCGAGTTTCAACTTCACATGACGCATATGCTTGCCGGTGCCTTGTAACAGCCCGGCCGGGTCGGGCAGCGCTGCGCCATGAAAGAATCCAACGTTTACATGCGAAGTGAACACATTCACATAGCCGAAAGCCGCATCTCCCAAACACGCCGTCGGACAACCGTCATGCAAAAGCTCGCGCACTTCGTCTCCACACTTTCTCATTGCTTCAAACCACTGTTGCGCGACGGCTCCCAATTCCCCTTTATGCTTTTTCATCCAGGCATCGATGCGGGGATCGCGCTCGACGGCGCCGTCGAATCTCAGAAAATCGTCTTTCATCGCCTCCTCAGCACAAACATGAAATTACCGCAGATTTATGGGCCGCGAAGAAACTGCCGGCTTCAGAAAGCCGGCCCTGCAAAGTCAGACTTGCGCTGCGTGGGCTTTCACTTGAAGCGAGTGAATTGCAGATTCGGCTTCGCGGCTTACTTTTATTTGCGGGTGCAGGACTTTGGCGAGAATTTCGAGGCCGGTTACGAGGCGCGGCCCGGGGCGCGAAAAATAGCTGTTCGCTTCCAGCGCAAATACTTTGCCGTTGCGAACCGCGGGGATGTCTTGCCACTCGCGGGGCAAGTTCATTCCGTGAAATTCTTCGGTGGCTTGTTGCGCGCTGTAGCCGCACGGAGCGACGAGCACGACGTCCGGCGAGGCATCTATTATGTCTTCCATCGTTATGCGGAACGATGGCGTTCTCTTCGTGCCGAACACGTCATAGCCGCCGACGAGTTCGATCATTTCCGGCACCCAGTGACCGCCAACGTAAATCGGCTGGAGCCATTCGAGGAAAACCACGCGGGGGATTTCTTTGTGCGCGGAAGGCGCCGCTTCGATCTGCTCTTGCAGCGCGCCAAGCTTTTCGCCAATTCCGTGCAGCAATTTTTCCGCTTGCCAACCGCGGCCCGTTTCCTCTCCGACCCACAAAATGTCGCGCCACACATCGCCCAAATCCTGCGGATTCAGGCAGAGCACTTCCGGCCGCACATCGAATTTCGCCAGCGCCGCCGCCAAATCGTCAGGAGAAGCCGCGCACACATGGCACAAATCCTGCGTCACGATCAAATCCGGCGCCAATTCCTGCAGCACTTCCGAATCCACAGCGTAGAGACTCTCTCCTCGGGCAACGTACTCGCGCACCTGACGGTCAATCTCGAGCGGCCCGGCATCCTTGTCAATGCGCGAATGAATCACGATGGTCTTCGTGCGAGCGCGGGGCGGAAAGTCACATTCGTGGCTCACGCCAACAATTTCACGGTCAAATCCCAGAGCAAACAGGATTTCCGTGGCCGAAGGCAAGAGGGATACAACTCTCATGCGCGGAATCTATCACAAAGCCGAAATGCGGGCCACTTCCGCACCGTCCTATTAGTACTACGGGGATCCTGGAGGCGATTTAGCCGCCGTTTTTCTTACTTATAGAGGAAGTACTTTCGGCGGATGGCGTCAAAAGCTGCAAGCTCATCTTTCCAGCCGGCGACGATTTTTTCGGGCGGGACGCCGTCTTGCAGCAGTTGCACGGTTGCGGCGTTTCCGAGCAGCGTTATGGACTTCGAGAGATCCACTTTGTCGGGATACAGCTTTTTCAGCGTGGCTGCGATTTCGAGTCCCATTCGCATCGAACGCACGGCTGACTTCTCTCCGATGCGGATGGCTACTCCGCCGCAGCGCTGCCCTGCATACAAACCCGCGACCGGAATCAGAGGTTGAGCCACAAAACGCAAACCAGGCAAATGCTTGGCGTTCAGGGCCGCGGCCACGTCTTCGCCATTCATCCAGGGCGCGCCGAAAATTTCAAAGGGCGCTTCCGTGCCGCGTCCCACGGAGACTCCCGCGTTCTGCAAAATTTCCAACCCCGGATACAGAATGGCGCCTTTCGTTGTGCGCAAATTGGGAGAAGGAGGCACCCAGCGGATTCCCGTGCTCTCGAAGAAATAATTCCGGTGCCAATTCTTCATCGGGATCACGTGCAGCTCGGCGCCGATTTTGTTTTCCGTGTTGAAAAGCTGAGCGAGCTCGCCAATGGTCAGGCCGTACCGCACCGGTACGGGGAAATACGCAACGAAGGTTCGCTTGTCGTCATCGAGCATCGGCCCTTCGACAATTTCACCGCCGATGGGATTTGGCCGGTCGAGCACGTAAAACGGAATTCCCTTTTTCGCCGCGGCTTCCATGCAATAGCCCATGGTTGTTGTGTAAGTGTAAAAACGAACTCCGGCGTCCTGGATGTCGAAAACGAGCGCGTCGATTCCCTCAAGCATTTCGTCGGTTGGCCGTTTGGTCTCTCCGTACAAGCTGTAGACCGGCAGGCCGGTAGCCGGATCTTTGGTGGAGGAAACTTTGTCGTCCATTTTTCCCGCGAGGCCATGCTCCGGCGAGAACAGCGCGACCAGCGTCACGCCGGGCGCATGGGCGAGGCGATCAATGGTGGTTTTGTCCTGAGCGTCCAGGCCGGTGTGATTGGTGATAAGCCCGACGTGCTTGCCTTTCAACGGCGCGAATTTTTCCGCTTCGAGAACATCGAGCCCGGTCTGCACCCGCCCAGGGTGTCCCCTCTTAGCCGCTTTTTTTTGCGGCGCGGCAGATATGGTCGCGGAAAATGCGGCAGTCACGGCTGTTATTGCCAAAACACGAAGCACTCTGATTGTCTGCTGCAAATTTCCTCCAAACTTTCCCGGTTCGATGCGCACACCAATGATATTCTGGAACTCCCTGCCGCCAACTGCGTTGTCTCTGCAAGTTGCGTGTGTTATCAACAAATCAGAGCAGGGCGTACTTTCGGGAGATACGTGTGAGCCTACGCCGCTCCGGGTTGTGCCTGCTTCTGCTTCCTTTCACAATATTTATGGCCAGCGATATTTTCTCTCAGAGTCCAAGTGCGCCGCAAAGGAATTTGCGGGCGGAGACACATCATTCCGCTTTGCAGAAGCTGACACCCGCCGCGCAGCAATGGGTAAACACAACGTTAGCGAGAATGTCCACCGACGAGAAGATCGGGCAGCTTTTGTTTACGACGTATCACGGGACGTTTCTCTCGACAGATTCGCCGGCGTATCAACAGATGCTGCACAGCGTGAAGGATCTACATGCGGGCGGATTCATCATCGTCACGCACATTACGCCGCTGGGAATCCAAAAGAGCCAGGCTTATCCGACGGCCGCTCTGAATAATGAGCTGCAGAAGAATGCGAAAATTCCCCTGCTGATTGGCGCGGATTTCGAGCGCGGCGCGGCGATGCGCCTGGACGAAGGCACTTCGTTCCCGACGAACATGGCGCTCGCAGCGGCGGGGGATCCCAAAGACGCGTATACGATGGGAAAAATCACTGCGATGGAAGCGCGCGATGTGGGCGTGCAATGGATCTATGCACCTGTCGCAGATGTGAATAACAATCCGGAAAATCCGATCATCAATACTCGCTCGTTCGGAGAAGATCCGGCGCGCGTTTCGGAATTTGTGCGCGAGTATGTGCGCGGCGTGAATGAAAATGGCGGGCTCGCGACGGCAAAGCATTTTCCAGGCCACGGAGATACGGCTGCGGATTCGCACATTGATTTGCCGGTGATCAAGGCGGATCGCGCGCGGCTGGATACGCTGGAACTGGTTCCCTTTCGTGCGGCGATCGATGCAGGCGTGGGAAGCATCATGACTGGGCATTTGAATGTGCCCGCGCTCGAACCCGATCCAAATACTCCGGCGACGCTTTCGCACAATATATTGACGGGCGTTTTGCGCGACCAGCTTGGGTTTGACGGGCTCGTGATTACCGACGCCTTGGACATGGGCGGAATCACCGTGCGGTTCGCTCCGGGCGAAGCGGCGGTGCGCGCCGTGCTGGCGGGTGCGGATGCCTTGTTGATGCCTCCGGTGCCAGATGCAGCCTATGAAGCGCTGCAAGTTGCGGTTAAGAGCGGGCGCATTTCTCACGAGCGCCTGGATGCTTCGGTACGGAGGATTTTGGAAGCAAAAGCTCGGGTAGGGCTTGAAAAGAACCGTTTTGTGGATTTGGCGGCTCTGAATGCAAAGTTCGGCTCTGTGAAATGGCAAGAGGAAGCGCAGGATATTTCGGATCGCGGCATTACGTTGTTGCGCGACACACCAAGACGGTTGCCACTGGATGGAACAAAACCATCGCGGGCGTTACTGCTGGCATTTTATGCGGACCCGGAGCCGTATCCTGGACTGGACCTGGAGCGCGAACTACGGCAGCGGTTTGATTCGGTGACGACGCTGCGCGCGGATACGAGATTTGTAAGCGCGGCGAATCTGAAATTGCCCCCGCCGGATTCGTATGACGTTGCACTCGTGGCGCTGTTTGTTCGAGTGAGCGATCGCAAGGGAAACGTGGATATTCCCGCAGAGCAGGCGGCGCTGGCGGAACAGATTTACAAGTCGGGAAAACCCGCAATCACGCTGGCGTTTGGGAGTCCCTATCTGATTGAGCGTTTTCCACAGGCGGAGACGTGGCTAAGCGCGTTTGGCATCAGCGACGTGGCGCAGATTTCGATGGCGCGGGCGCTGTTCGGCGAAATTCCGGTGCGCGGACATTTGCCGGTGACGATTCCGGGAATCGAATTGAAGGCTGGATTTGGAATGGAAGTTCCGGAAAATCCGATGAAGCTGACGCCGATGGATGTACGGACGGAAGCGCAACTGCAACCGGCGTTTGACGTGATTGAAAACGCGATCAAAGACAAGGCGTTTCCGGGAGCGACGCTGGCGATCGGGTACAAAGGAAAAGTTTCGCTGCATGCGTTCGGAAAATTGTCCTACGACGAAAAAGCATCTGCCGTGAATTTGGACACGATGTATGACATTGCTTCGCTAACGAAGGTTGTGGGCACAACAACGATTGCAGAGAAACTGGTCGAAGGCGATTTTCCGGTTGCGCTGGATCTGGATGCGAAGATCGAGCGGTATTTGCCGGAGTGGATCGGACAGCAAACGCAGGGCAAGGGACTGCAAAGCCTGTTCAAAGAGAATCCAAAGGAACTGGAATGGCGGCATCGCGTGACAGTGCGTCATTTGCTGACGCACACTTCGGGATTACCGCCGTTCAAGGACTATTGGCGGACGTCAAAAAGCAAGCAGGAAACTCTGGATCGGATTTTTGCAGAGCCGCTGGAATACGAGCCAGGAACAAAGATGATTTACTCGGACCTGGGAATCATTTTGCTGACAGAAATTATCCACCGGCTGACGGGAAAAACGCTGGACGTGCTGACGCATGAGGATATTTTTTCGCCGCTGGGAATGAACCATAGCATGTATCTGCCGCCCAAGAAGATTTGGCCAACGATTGCGCCGACGGAAATCGATAACCAGTTGCGGCACCGGCTGGTGCAGGGCGAAGTGCACGACGAAAATGCGTATACGATGGGCGGGGTTTCCGGTCATGCAGGGATCTTCAGCACAGCGCCGGATTTGGCGGCGTTCTGCCAGATGGAATTGAACGGCGGCGTGTATGCACACCAGAGAATTGTGCGGCGGGCGACGATTGCGCAATTTACGGCGCCACAGGAACTTGCCAAAGGCACGAGGACGCTGGGATGGGTGGTGCCGGGCGGGGGCACGTTCATGGGGCAGCACTACGGACCACACTCTTTCGGGCACACGGGATTTACGGGAACTTCAATTTACATCGATCCTGACCGGCAGCTATTTGTTGTGTTACTGACGAATCGTGTGAATCCAACGCGCGAAAATATGAAACTCGGCAAAGTGCGGCCCGCGTTGCACGATGCGGTGATCCAGGCGCTGGGACTTGTTTCGGACACCGCGCCGGCTAACTAGATCAGATATTACGTTCGGTCAAAGGCGCCGCCATTCGTCACCATCGGAGTCTTTGAAGACGAGTTCTCCCCTCTCGTTCTCAGTAAAATCTTGCACGACTGTGCGGATAACGGGCAGTGTATAGAGTTGTTTTGAGATATTCACGCCTCGCCAGATCACCTGCCATTTTCCGTTTGAATCCGGCTCAATGAAGATATGTGAGGTGCCGTATGCATCGACGCTATCAAAAGAGAGCCGGATGTAGCCGCGGCGATGTTTTTCCCAATGACTCAATATGAATTGCCTTGCGATCGCCACGCGTTGACTTGCCTTTCGCTCGATTTCGTCTTGTTTTTTTTGAGTCCCGACAGGGATATGCGTGAAACAGTTGAAATAACCTCCTTGGTCATATAGCTTCAGATTTCGTTTTTGCGCAATGTCTTGAGAAGACAATTCGTAATCCTGGAGCTGGACAATTTGCGTCTTCTCGATTCGGCCGCCTTTACGTTGAAACTTTTTCCAAGGATCCTCACTCTGGTCTTGCGGGACGCGCGACGTTGTGCTGATTGCACACGACACGCATAGCAACGTGACAGCCCAAGCGGCCATTCGCCTCATCTAGTTTTTCTCCAAATGCCAAGATACACCCTAAGGCAGCGGTGAGGCTCCGGCGTTTATTTCGCGCCACACTTGGTCCAAATCTTCGGGGCGGCCGAGGTCGCGCCAGTAGAAATTGTCAGCGCGGAAGGCGGCGATTTTTTCGCCGGAGGCGGCTAGGCGGAGATAGGTGTCGATGATGGAGAAGGCGCCGGATTCGGAGATGAGAGGCAGGAGGCGCGGGGAGATGACGTGGATGCCGGAGAAAGCGAGTGGCGAGATGGAAGAAAAAGCAGATTCCTCGCTGCGCTCGGAATGACAAGTATTTGCGGTTGCGCCGGCAAGAAAACTGTCCGTGTTGTTGATACGGCGACCGATGAGGAGGTTATTTTGGCCGAAGAGGAGTTGGCGGGAGGATGCGCGTTGTTGGACCGCTAGAGTTGCGAGGGCGTCGGATTTCTTGTGAGATTCGAGCATTTGTTTGAAATCGATGGTGCTGAGGACGTCTACGTTGTGAAGAAAGAAGTGCTCGGATGACTTCCCTTCCAAAAAGAACCAGGCGGCTTTTTTCAGGCCGCCGCCGGTGTCGAGGAGGAGATCGTCTTCGCGGGAAATGGCGATTTGAATTCCGAAGTTCTGGCGGGATTTGAGATAGCCGGCGATTTGGCCGGCGTGGTGATGAACGTTCACAATGATTTCAGTGACGCCGAATTTCTTAAGACGTTCGATGGTGATTTCGAGGAGCGTGCGGCCGTTGATTTCGACGAGGGCTTTGGGGATGGTGTCCGTGAGAGGGCGGAGGCGGGTACCCAAACCAGCAGCTAAAATCATTGCCTTCACGAGTGAACACCCCGGCCCCTCGCAAGAGGCTCTCCGGATATAACGGCGTAAAGGATCATGGCCTTCATGGCAGAAAACCACAGGGGCGAGTGGCGAGAAAATTTCTCGCCAATAGCGCACTAGCGGGCAGCTTTGGCGCTATAGCTGACATCGAAGAGAGATTTCTCACATCCGCACCTCTTCGCGTTCGCAGGAGCGAACGCGAAGAAACTGCGTCGAACTTCTCCGTTCGAAATGACGGCCCTGGAAGTAATGACAAAATCATTTGCCAATTTTCTCTAGTTCGATGTGGCGAAGTTCGACATTGAGGCCGCCGCGTGAGCGGAGGCGCTTTGCGAGCTGTTCGGCGAGAAAGACGGAGCGGTGCTGGCCTCCTGTGCAGCCGAAGGAAACCATGAGGCTTTTAAAGCCGCGCGCTTGATAGTTATCCACGCTGGCGTCCACGAGGGAATAAACCGAAGCGAGAAACTGGTGAACGCTCTCCTGCTGATTTAAGTATTCGATGACAGATGCGTCTTTGCCGGTGAGTTCCCTGAATTTTTCTTCGCGGCCCGGGTTGGGGAGACTGCGACCGTCAAAGACAAAGCCGCCACCGTTGCCACTCTCGTCTTTCGGCAATTCGCGATGAAACGAAAAGCTGCTGATGTGAACGACGAGGTTGTCGGCTTCTTTGGCGATGCGAAGAAGTTTTTCGGAGCCGAGCATGCTTTCGAACGCGGCGATCAGAGTTGGCAGCTTGATGGGCAGCTCGACATTGTGAAGGAGCCAGCGGAGATTCTTTAACGCATAGGGCACGCTTTGGAGAAAATGCGGGCGGCGTTCGTAGAAGCCGCGGAAACCGTAAGCGCCGAGAGCTTGCAGAATTCGGACGTAGACGTAGGCGTAGTAGTGCTTGAGAAAAGTTTCGCGGTCGACGTCGGCGTAATCCGTGACGGATTCGAGATAGTGATCGAGAAGCTGTTGGCGAAGTTCCGGCGGGAGATCAGCTTTTGCGTCAAAGAGGAGCGACGCGAGATCGTATTGCAACGCGCCTTTGCGGCCACCCTGGTAATCGAGAAAGTAAGGATTGCCCCCGGGCAGCATGATGTTGCGGGATTGAAAGTCGCGGTAGAGAAAGTAATCGCGGTCGGCGCCGAGGAGGAATTCAGTGAGGCGCTCGAAATCGTCCTCAAGCGACTGTTCGTTGAACGGAATTCCCGCGAGGCGCAGGAAATAGTATTTGAAATAGTTGAGATCCCAGACGATGGACTGGCGATCGAAGCTGCCACGCGGGTAGCAGGCGCCGTAATTCAGGTCGCGGCCGGCTTTGATCTGAAATTCAGGGAGAATTCCCACAACTTTGCGATATACGTCAGCAACTTGAGGGGCGATTGTGGCGCCGACTCGGTTTTTGGAGAGAAATTCGAAGAGCGTTGTATCACCAAGATCCTGCTCGATGTACGCGCCGGCATTGAGGTCATCGGCGTAAATTTCCGGGACAGGAAGGCCGTGACGAAAAAAGTGGCGAGAAAATTCAAGGAAAGCCGCGTTTTCTTCACGGACGTTATAGAGAATTCCGATGGCTTTGTTTCGAGCGCTGGCGAGACGGATGATTTGCCGCCCAGAACCGCCGAGTTCGCCTTGCAGCGGGACGATGCTCTGGAGCGGTTCGTGAAAGTGCTGTTCGAAGAGACGCTTTAGCAGATCCATTTTAGAGAGTTTCCAAAGCGCCGCCATCGTGCGAAGCGCGCGCGGGTGTTCCTAGGATAGCCGATTCGGGCTGGCGAGCATTTCGAGAGGAAGGGGGTTGTGCCCAGAAATACGCTAAGCCCCCGGTTCAAAGAACAGACCTGAATCGTGCAAGAGAGGGCCGAACACGGCTGACGATAAAGATATAATGGAAACGATGCCTACCACGATGAAGGAATTCCGGCTAACGGAACGACGCAATCCCGCTTCCCGAAACTTTGACAGAATGAATTCGCTGCAGATGATCCGGCTGATGAACCGCGAAGACCGAAAGGTGGCGGATGCAGTGGCACGCGAGATCCCGGCAATTGCGCGCGCGGTGGACGAGATCGTGAAACGATTGCGCGGCGGAGGCCGAATGATTTATGTGGGCGCTGGATCGAGCGGGCGGCTGGCAATGCTGGATGCGGCGGAGTGCCCGCCGACGTTTGGAGTTTCTCGCGCAAAAGTGCAGGCGCTGATCGCGGGCGGACGGCGAGCGATTACGGACGCGGTGGAAGGGGCGGAAGATTCTGTGAAAAACGCGGTGCGCGATTTGCGGCGCGCGAAGCTTTCGCGGAAGGATGTAGTCGTGGGAGTGGCGGCGAGCGCGACGACGCCGTATGTGCTCGGGGCAATTCGTTTCGCGAAGACGACCGGAGCGATGACGATTGGGGTGGCGGCAAATCGAGCGGGCGATCTACGAAAGTTGGCGGAGATTTTCATTGCTCCAGAAGCAGGGCCGGAGGTGCTGACTGGTTCGACGCGTTTGAAGGCAGGTACGGCGCAGAAGATGGTCCTGAACATGCTGAGTACAGCGGCAATGGTGCAACTGGGACATGCGTATGAAAACCTGATGATTGACGCTGTACTAACGAACAAGAAGCTGGAAGGGCGCGCGGTGAGGATTCTCCAGGATGCTTCCGGAGCAAGTGTGTCCTCTGCGGAACACGCGCTGCGTGCTTCGGGACACAGTATGCGGCTGGGACTGGTGATGCTGAAGCGCGGAGTGAATGCGAAGGACGCCAAGAAATTGTTGAGAAAGGCGGACGGAAATTTGCGTTTAGCGTTGGGAGAGACGAATGGCTATCGCGGAAAGGGTTAAGTTCGTTGGATAAATTCTTGATTCGAGGCGGGAAGGCGCTGCAAGGAACTGTGGCGATCAGCGGTGCAAAAAATTCGGCACTGCCGGCAATGGCGGCTTCCCTGCTGACGGCCGAGCGCGTTTCCCTGCACAATATTCCGCGCGTGCGGGACATTGTCACCATGGCGAAGCTGCTCGCGTTCATGGGCGCGAAAGTGGAAGTAGATTCGTTTCCCGCGGCAGATTATTCGATTGAAGCACAGGCGATCACTCATGCCGAGGCGCCATACGAGCTGGTCAAAACGATGCGTGCGTCGATTTTGACACTGGGGCCAACGCTGGCACGGCTTGGGATCGCGCGTGTGTCTCTGCCGGGAGGATGCGCGATTGGCGCACGGCCAGTGGATTTGCACTTGAGCGCGCTGGAGAAAATGGGCGCGGAAATTGCGACTACCCACGGATACATCGAAGCGCGTGCGCGGCGCGGACGATTGCATGGCGCGCGGATTCGATTCGACAAAATCACAGTGACTGGAACAGAGAATGTATTGATGGCCGCGGCGCTGGCCGACGGCGAGACAATCCTGGAAAACGCGGCCCGCGAGCCGGAGATCGGCGATTTGATCGAATTGCTGCGAAAAATGGGCGCAAAGATTTCAGGAGACGGAACCGCGGAGCTAAAGATCGAAGGAGTGCAGAGACTTGGCGGCGCGAACCACACCGTGATCCCGGACCGGATTGAGGCCGGAACGTTCCTGGTTGCAGGCGCGATCACGGGCGGAGATTTGACGGTCACGAACTGCGACCCGGAGCATTTGAGAGCGACGATCGCCTTGTTACAAAAAGCTGGAGCAATAGTCGAAACGACGGGACCGAATTGCCTGAGAGTTCGCGCTCCGCGGAAGTTGGCGGCAGCGGATGTGACCACGGAAGAGTATCCGGGATTTGCGACGGACATGCAGGCGCAGTACATGGCGCTGGCGACCCAGACGAATGGCGCGTCCACAATCGACGAGAAAATTTTTGAGAATCGCTTTTTGCATGCTAGCGAAATGATGCGCATGGGCGCGAATATTTCGATTGATGGGCACCGCGCTATCGTAAGAGGACCAGCGGCGCTTTCGGGAACGACGGTACAGGCATCAGATTTGCGGGCGAGCGCGGGCCTTGTCTTGGCGGGGCTTGTGGCAAGTGGCGAGACGATCGTCGAGCGCGTGTATCATATTGACCGCGGCTACGAACGAATTGTCGAGAAGTTGAAGGCGCTGGGTGCGGTGATCGCGCGCGTGCACAGCCAGACTCAATAAGTCCACTATTCACCAAACAAAGTTGTGGTTACACTTTTAGCGGAGCGCAAAAGCAGATGCGCGCCGGCTATTTTGTGTCGCGGGAGATTTTCATGCGGAATGAAAATATTGCGAGAATTTGGAGAGTGGCGCTTGCGGCAGTGGCTTGCCTTGCGGTGGCGTTTAGCGCCCGCGCGCAGGGCGGAGGAGCCGGCGCGAGTGCGTCGAGCGGGGCAGCGGCCGGTGCGGCTTCCAAGGCGAACACGACGGTTGGCCGCGATATGTCGCTCGCAAATCCGGAGGTTGCACTGGAGTTGACCAGACCCCCGGAGAAAAAGGAAGCAAAGGCGTACGAAGCGTTCAAGAGCGTGTCACTGAGCGATATGGGCGCCAAGATCAAAGCCGGCGAGAAATTCCTAAATGAGTTTCCGAAGAGTGAGCTAGTTGCATTTGTCTATCCGTACCTTGTGGTTGGTTATATTCAACAGAACCAGATGCCCAAGGCGCTCGACGCCGCAAGGAAAGACTTTGAGGCAAATCCGAAGGACTTCCGGACGATGGCAGTGCTCTCGCAGTCGCTGGCGCGGACCTACAACCCCGCCGCGCCTGACGCGGAGAGCCAACTCGCAAAAGCGGAAGATTACGGAAAGAAAGCGCTCGAAGGCTCGAAGACGCTGACAAAGCCGGATGGAATGAGCGACGAAGTCTTCGCCGAGTTGAAGCGGGAAACCGAGTCTATGGCGCACAGCGGCGTGGGGCTGGTGGCGTTGCGCCAGAACAAATACCCAGAGGCGATAGCCGAGATCGAGAAATCCGTAAGCCTGAACGACCAGGACCAGACAAATTTCTATTTGCTGGGAGTGGCGAATCAAAATTCGGATCACCTAGCTGAGGCGGCGAAGGCGTTTGCAAAGTGCGCGTCGTTGCAGGGGAATCTGCAGGACGAATGTAAGAAGGCTGCGGCGGCGGCGAAATAGAAACATGGGTGAAGGAAAATGCGGTGACCCTGTTTTGACCGGGCCGCCGCATTTTTGCGTTTAACACCATTCTGCTAGACTCGTTGGCATTACTTTTCTGCGCACTCAAGCGATGTGCGCAAACTTCGCGGAGGGCTCGGATGTCCAACACGCAACTACTCGAAAAGATTGACGCGGCAATTGCGGAAAAGAATTTGCTGAAGCATCCGTTTTATCAGGATTGGCAAGCGGGAAAGCTTTCGCGCGAATCCTTGCAGCTATATGCCGCGCAGTATTACCGGCACGTAGAAGCGTTTCCACGGCATTTACAGGCGCTCGCGGAGCGGGCGGACGAATCGCTGAGGCCGGTGGTGATGGAAAATCTGGAAGAAGAGCTGAATCCCGCGCGGCCGCATCCAAAATTGTGGCGGGACTTCGCAGGAGCGCTCGGCGTGAACGAAGAAGAAATAGCGGCGAGTCCTTCCCTGCCGGGCACACAGCATGTTGTGGCAAAATTCCGTGAGATCTGCGCTCAGCGGAGCGTAGCGGAAGCGGTGGCGGCGCTGTACGCATACGAAGCGCAGGTGCCGGAGATTGCGACCACAAAGATTGACGGCCTGAAGAAGTTTTATGGGATTACGGAGCCGAAGGAACTGGCGTATTTTGAAGTGCATGAAGAGGCGGACAAGGCGCATCGCGAAGCATGGCGCGGATGGCTTGAAGCGAATGCCGGCGGGAATGAGGAAGCAATCCTGAATTCGACAAATGAAGCACTGGATGCGCTGTGGGGCGCATTGTCGGCCGTACATACTGAAAGAAACGCCATCTGCTAAAACTGTTTTCGGCTATTATTCGGGAAACTCAAGGGCGCTGACTGCCCGGGCGGCAATTTCAAGTGCTGGTCTACGGGAGGCATTGTGTCGCGCAAAGACTCTAAACAAACTGCATTGATTTCGCGGCGATCATGGTGCCGCGCCGCGGGTGCCGTAGCCGGCGGACTCGCAATATCCCCAACGATTCCCTCGCTCGGGGTGAATTCGCAGGAGCCTGGAGCGACAGCAACGCTTCCCACTTTTACCGGACCATCGGCGAATTCCTACTGGAGTGCCGTGGGACCGATCGTCAGCGAACCGCAAAAGGCGCCGTTGATTTTGTTGACCGACAGGCCAGTGCAACTTGAAACGCCGCGAAATTACTTTGCAACGGCTTTTACTCCGAATGAGGCTTTTTATGTGCGCTGGCATCTGGACCGCATACCGAACGCGGTGGACTTAAGGACGTGGCGCTTGCATGTCGAGGGGAATGTCGCGTCTCCACAGGCATTTTCATTTGGCGATTTGTTGAGGAAGTTCAAGGCTGAGACGGTAGCGGCCGTGAATCAGTGCTCAGGCAACAGCCGGAGCCGTTTGCAACCGCGTGTGCCGGGCGGGCAGTGGGGCAACGGCGCGATGGGCAACGCACGATGGACCGGTGTGAAGCTGCGCGACATCTTGAGCGCAGCGGGAATGAAGAGTGGCTCCGTCCAGGTTCAGTTGCAGGGTCTGGAACAAGGCGAAGGACCGGAAGGACTGGGCTCAAAATATTTTCTGAAGTCGCTCGATTTAGAGAACTCCGTGATGGACGAATGCATCGTGGCGTACGCGATGAATGGTGAGCCATTGCCGTTGCTGAACGGCTTCCCTGTGCGGCTGATTGTGCCGGGATATTTCGCAACGTATTGGATGAAGTGCCTGACGTGGATTCGTGTTCTGGACAAGCCCGACGAAAACTTCTGGATGAAAACCGGGTATCGAGTTCCGGACACGCCGCGCGGAACGACGAGGCCGGAAGCCATGAAAGCTGGCGGCGTAAAGACGGTGCCGATTGGGCGAATGCCGGTGCGGTCGTTTTTGGTGACGCCGGACGGAAGCGCAAAAATTCCAGCGGGAATGAGTGTAAATTTGCGCGGGATTGCGTTCAGCGGTTACGGGCGGGTGACAAAAGTGGAAATTTCGGATGACGGATTGAAAACATGGAAGATCGCGC
The DNA here is from genome assembly GCA_018268785.1 of Acidobacteriota bacterium. Lineage (GTDB taxonomy): Bacteria > Acidobacteriota > Terriglobia > Acidiferrales > UBA7541 > Acidiferrum. The sequence goes on from JAFDVY010000040.1 coordinate 24,693, forward strand.
AGCTCGGAGAGGATTTTGGCGCGTATTCGTTCCGAACGTGGGAGTTCGCGTGGGCTCCGCGAACGCCGGGAAAATATTCAGTTGCGGTGCGAGCGACGGATGAAAAAGGAAATGTGCAGCCGGATGAAACCGTCTGGAACCCGGGCGGCTATTTGTGGAATCGCATAGAGCGGCAGGAATTCGTTGCAGGAAATGCGGAGTAAGGAGGCAAGCATGAAAATTCATAAACTTCGCATCACTGCCGGAATCGCAGTAGCGGCGCTCCTAATTGGTGCGGCACTTGCGGAACAGCGACTTGGATCTTATACCACGCAAAACACGGGCAAGATTGTGCAGGCAAAACCGGCGGCGTTGGCCGAAGATTCAGAGTACGAAATGGCGAGCCTGCCTTCCTTCGATGCAGAACTTGCGAATGGCGCGGGCCGTGCCGAAACGCAGATCTATTGCGGCACATGCCATACGCCGCGGTATATCACGATGCAGCCGCCGCTGCCGGCAGCGACGTGGGAAGCGGAAATACAAAAAATGGTGAAAGCGTTTGGCGCACAGATTCCGCAAGCGGATGCACAGAAGATCGCCCAGTACTTGCACGAGCACTACACGCCGGAAACGCGGCAGCGATAAGTGAGCGCAAGCCGAGGTTCTAAATTGGGAGCTTTTCGCCGCTCGGCACTTCGTGCTGAGCGGCGCAGTTGAGATCGCCTTTCGGCCCGCTGGCGCGCCGAAAGGCGGAACGGCCCTGCTTGCCTTCATAAGGAAAAGGCCCGCGACAACGTCGCGGGCCTTTTCCTTTGAAAGAGTTTGTTCGAACAGGCTTGCGAAGCAAGCCTGTTCTGAGAAGTTATTCGGCCGGCGGAACGTCGGCCGGATGAACTTCGGCTGCCGGAGAGGAAGCGGCGCCTGCCGCGGCTTCCTTGCTCTTCTGAGCCTTGTCGCGCGCTTCCTTAATGAGGGCTTTGCGCGAGAGGCGAACCTTGTTGCCTTCGATGGCGAGCACCTTGACCATGACCTGATCGCCCAGTTTTAGTTCATCCCTAACGTCGCGTACACGGTGTTCAGCGATTTCGCTGATGTGAAGCAGGCCATCGGTGCCCGGGAAGAGTTCGACGAATGCGCCGAATTCTGCAAGGCGAACAACTTTACCGAGATAGGTTTTGCCGATTTCGGCGCTGGCCGTGACATCGCGAACCATCTGCAACGCCGCATCTCCGCCGGAACCGCTGGTGGCGAAGATGTGCACAGTACCGTCTTCGTGGACGTCGATCTTGACGCCGGTCTGCTCGATGATGGACTTGATCTTCTTGCCGCCCGGACCGATGAGGTCGCGGATTTTGTCCGTGGGAATGCTGAGCTTGAACAGGCGCGGCGCATAAGCGGAAATTGCGGCGCGCGGTTCGCTCAGCGTGGCGTCCATGATGTCCAGAATTTGGAGGCGGGCTTTCTTCGCCTGTGCGAGAGCTTCGCGCATCATCGGAATGCTGATACCGGTGACCTTGATATCCATCTGGAGCGCCGTGATACCGGATCGAGTGCCAGCGACTTTGAAGTCCATGTCGCCGTAATGATCTTCGGCGCCTGCGATGTCGGTGAGAATCGAATATTTACCGCCGTCGCCAACGACGAGGCCCATGGCGATACCTGCGCAAGGCGACTTGAGCGGAACTCCCGCATCCATCATGGCAAGAGAGCCACCGCAAACAGTCGCCATGGAAGACGAGCCGTTGGATTCAAGAATGTCGCTGACGAGGCGCATCGCGTAGGGAAATTCGGTTTCGGGCGGCAGCAGGCTTTGCAAGGCGCGCTCTGCAAGTGCACCGTGTCCGATTTCGCGACGCCCTGGGCCACGTACCGGCTTCACCTCGCCCACGCTGAACGGTGGGAAGTTGTAATGAAGCATGAAGCGCTTGAACGTGTCCTGAGCGAAGAGAAGGTCGAGGCGCTGCTGATCTTCCTTCGTGCCGAGGGTAAGCGTTGCGAGAGCCTGCGTTTCGCCGCGGGTAAAGAGCGCGGAGCCGTGCACGCGGGGCAGCAAAGTGGTCTCGCAGGTAATTTTGCGAATCTGGTCGAACTTGCGGCCGTCCGGGCGGCGGCGCGCGTTCAGAATTTCGTCGCGGAAGATTTCTTCCTTGAGGCGATCGTAGGCGCGCTTGGTAAGCGTAATCTTCTCTTCTTCCTCTTCGGGAATCGCCTCCACCAGCTTGGCTTTCAGCGCGTCGACGAGAGCGTAGCTTTCCTTCTTGGGATGCTTTTCGGTGTCGAGCGCGTCCTTGAGGGCCGCGGAAGTAGTCTTCTTGAGAGTCGCGTAGATCGAGTCGTCAAACGGGAACGGAGCGACTTCGACCTTTTTCGGGTTCAGTTGCGCGTGCAAGTCCTTAATGGCTGCGATGATTTTCTTGATCTGCGCGTGACCAAATTCGAGAGCTTCGACAACCGTCTCTTCGCTGACTTCCAGCGCTCCAGATTCCACCATCATGATGGCTTCTTCGGATGCGGCGATGACGATATTGAGAGCGCTGGTCTTTTGCTCTGCCACAGTCGGATTGGCGACGAGCTGGCCATTCAGCAAACCGACGCGGACCGCTGCAATCGGGGTTGGAAACGGCAGATCGGAGCAATAGGCAGCGGCGGCAGCCCCGGTAACGGCAATGACGTCCGGATCATTTTCGCTGTCCGCGGAGAGCACCATCGCGTTGACCTGGGTCTCATTGCGCCAGGATTCCGGGAAGAGCGGGCGCATCGGACGGTCAATGAGGCGCGAGACCAGGATTTCACGTTCCGTCGGACGGCCTTCGCGCTTAAAAAAGCCACCTGGGATCTTACCGGCGGAGTAGGTGTACTCGCGGTAGTCCACAGTGAGCGGCAAGAAATCTCTGTCGTTTGGCTTGTTTGCCATCACGGCGGTGTTCAAGATGACGGTGTCGCCATACTTGGCAACAATGGCGCCGTTTGCCTGCTTGGCAATTTTCCCGGTTTCGAGGATAAGAGCGCGACCGCCGACTTCGACCGACACCTGGTAAGGAGCCGGAATTGATTTGTTTTCTGACATAACTTTTGTTTCCCCTGGTCCCGCCTTGCGGGACTTCCTCACTTCTATCCTGCTTTAAGCCGTTCCCCGGTCGCCGGGCAAAGAGCCGGGCGAACTCGCCGCTGGTTCAGATGAACCAGCGTTAAAGGACAACATGCGGAAGATAGGAGGAAGGCAAATCGAGGAAATCGCCAAAACCACACACCAAGGGACAGCCGGTCTAACGCAACCGGTCGTTGCACAAGGACACAACCCTTGTGCTTTCTATCATTTGGGTGATTTGCTTCAAAAACTGCTGTGACAGCGAGCAGTTACTTGCGCAGGCTAAGGCGATCAACAATCTCGCGATACCGATCTGGGTCCCGGCGATTGAGATAGTCCAGCAAACGACGACGCTTATTGACCATCATGATCAAACCGCGGCGGGATGCGTGGTCTTTCACGTGCGACTTGAGATGCGTCGTTAAGTAGTTGATCCTCTCACTCAGAAGTGCGATCTGCACTTCCGGCGAGCCGGTATCCTTCACATGAGTCCGGAACTGTTCGATCAACACAGCTTTCGGTGCGCTCAAGTTCCCTCTCCGTAAACCCCTGAATTTGTCCTCTTATCTTCGACTCATTCAGCGTAACACAGAATTTCTTTTTGTGTAAAGCGCGGAGTCGGCGTGCGCGCGAGCGGAGAGTAGGTCAATTCAGGCCGAAAATCCTTTGTTTCTTCGAGCAGATTCGCTAAATTGTGCTGGCACCTCCCTGATCCAAGTGCATGGCTGTGAGTCGCTACTACTTGAGAAAGGGCAACAACCGGGCCGGTTGCTCCGGGAGTGCCCACGGGCCCCATGGGATGAAAATGTCTCTGTCTCGAATATCGCCGTGGCGTATGGGATTCGCCTTGCTGCTGGCAGCCGGAGCGACGTTATCGGTACAGGGACAAGAAAAGCCTGCCGCCCCGACGCCCCAGGTTCAGGGCGAGCCGCCGCAAACCCAGAAGACTTCCATCTCCGGCCAAATATTCGTGAAGACGCCGCTGGAACTCTTCCTTGGGTTCAAGCCAAACCTCGCCCCGTTTGAAATCCCCGACCACGCACCTCCTTTGCGGGTAAGCCAGAAATATGCCTACGCGTTTCATCAAGCGGAGGATTTTAAGGCCCATTTAGGTAACGTGGTCCAGGCCGCCTTCCAGCAGGGATTCGATTCGCAACCGCACTATGGCCAGGGATGGGGCCCCTATGCACAGCGCTACGGCGCGGCGGAGGCGGATCAGGTAACTTCGTGCTTCTTCATTTACGGCTTTTTTCCCCACTTATTTAAAACTGACCCGCGCTATTTCCGGAAGAAGCATGGCTCCGTCTGGTCGAGAATGAACTACGCCGCCTCCCGCACACTGATTACCAGGAGAGACTCTGGCGGCCTAACGTTTAACACACCACAGGTGGTCGGCCAGCTTTTCCAAAGCGGAATTTCAACGGCATATTATCCGGCGCAGGACCGGGATCCGGGGCAGGTATTCCAGAGTTGGGGCTTAAGTCTGCTCTTTAACAGCGGATACAACATCGCGGCCGAGTTTTATCCGGATATTTGGCACAAGGTGCTTCGTCGCAAGTAACCCCGTCGTCGTGCGGCGACTCTTCCCGTAAATCTGCA
>JAFDVY010000041.1 GCA_018268785.1 Acidobacteriota bacterium
GGCTTTGTCAATGTACGAGACGGCTTCGGCTTTTCCGTCTTTTCCGACGACGATTTCGCGCGCCATCGCTCCTGTGATCAGCGTCAGTTTTCCGGTGGCCATCGCCGGCGGCAAAAGCACCTGGCTCGAGCTGAAGTTCGATGCCGTGGTGCAGCCGCGGCTGCACTGGCCGCAGTAGTGGCACGGCGGGCGGCCGTTGTGCGCTTTCGTCAAAATCGCGAGCCGCGAAGGAATGCAGGCGATGTTGAGTTTGTCGCATGCGGATTTGACAAGTTGTTCGTGGCAGCGTGGTTTTGGCGGCGGAAGAAAAACACCGTTCGGCGCGCTGGAAACATTTTCCTGCGTACCGAAAACGCCGATGTAGGATTCCACTTTGTCGTAGTAGGGCGCGAGATCTTCGTAGGCGATGGGCCAGTCTTCGCCGAGGCCGTCGCGCGTCTTCGAGCGAAAATCCACCGGCGCAAATCGCAGCGCAATGCGTCCCCAGTGATTCGTTCTGCCGCCAACGATGCGCGAACGAAACCACTGAAAATCAGAACCGGGCGCGGAGACGTACGGTTCGCCTTCGATTTGCCACGCGCCGTTCGGCGCCAGAAATTCACCGAAATTCTCGCTGGCCTTTCCGCCGACACCGACGCCGCGATGCGGCAGATCGTACGGCCACATGAACATCTTGTAGTCTTTTTCGGGATGAACCTGCGGACCGGCTTCGAGCAACACGACGTCGAGGCCGCCTTCGGTCAGGATCTTCGCGGCCATGCCTCCGCCGGCTCCAGATCCGATGATGCAGACGTCGTACGTCTTCGGCGAGCGGTTCACCTGAGCCATGAATTTTTTCCTCGAACTGAATTTAAATCTAACAGGCCACAGAAAAGCCACGCAGCCAAGAGTGGCTACGCTGCCGGCTTTTCGGCTTCCCTTTTAAAGTTCGTTCCGTTTCATCTGCGACACGGCATAATCGCACGCTCGCGCCGTGAGCGCCATATAAGTTAGCGAGGGATTTACGCAGGCGGCGGAAGTCATGCACGCGCCGTCGGTCATGAAAAGATTCGGAATATCGTGCACCTGATTGTGCGAGTTTAGTACGGAGGTTTTGGGATCCCGGCCCATGCGCGCGGTTCCCATTTCGTGAATGCCGAGGCCCGGCGGCGACATCTCGCGAAACATATTGATTTCTCGCGCGCCAGACGCGGCGAGAATCTCGGCGCCTTGCACGGCGATGTCATGCGACATGGCCTTTTCGTTGTCGCCCCATTTGCAATCGATGGTGAGCGTCGGAATTCCCCACGCGTCGAGTTTATCTTTGTTGATCTCGACGCGGTTGGAGTGATACGGCAGACACTCTCCGAATCCAGCAAGCGTCATTCGCCACGGGCCGGGCATTTTCAGCATGTTTTTAAAGTCGACGCCGAAACCGCTCAGGAAGCCGCCGCGACTCCAGCCGTCTCTGTCGCCGCCGCCCTGATAGCCATAACCGCGATTGAAATTCTTTTGCTTCGTTTTCCCGTTCACGTTACGGAAGCGCGGAACGTAAATTCCGTTGGGACGATTGCCGAACGGCATTTTGTCTTCGTGGCCGGGCATGAGGCCGCCTGCGCCGCTGCCCATGTGATGATCCATCAAATTGTGGCCGAGCTCGCCGCTGGCATTGCCGAGGCCGTTTGGAAATTCCGAACTGGCGGAGTTCAGCATCAAGCGGGTGGATTCGAGAGTGGACGCGCAGAGGAAAATGATCCGGCCTTTGTATTCCATTGTTTCTTTAGTTTGCGCGTCAATTACGTGGAGTCCGGTGGCGCGGCGCTTTGCAGAATCAAAGATGATGCTGCGCACAACGCTATACGGACGGATGGTGAGCTTTCCGGTTTTTTGAGCGGCAGGAAGAGTCGAGTTCAAGCTGCTGAAATAGGATTGCGTGATGCAGCCGCGATGGCAGACACCGCAGTAGTGGCAGGCAGCGCGGCCTTTGTGAACGCGAGTCAGAACCGCGGAACGGCCAATGGTCATGATGCGATCGTCAAAATGTTTTTCCAACGCTGCGCGAACGTCCTGTTCGACGCAAGTCATTTCCATCGGCGGCAAGAATTTTCCGTCTGGGAGCTGAGGCAATCCTTCGGCCTGGCCGCTGATTCCAGCAAACTCTTCAACGTAGTCGTACCAGGGCGCAAGGTCGGCATAACGAATCGGCCAATCTACGGCGACGCCTTCGCGGAGATTCGCTTCAAAATCGAGATCGCTCCAGCGATAGCTCTGGCGGCCCCAAGTGAGCGATTTTCCGCCGACTTGCCGGCCGCGAATCCAACTGAACTTTGTGCCGGGCGCGTTAGTGTACGGATTTTCCTGGTCGTTGACGAAAAATTTGTGGGAGTACTCGTCGCAAGCGTAGTAGCACTCGCGCTGGACGTATTGTTGTTGCTGGCGCTGCGGGCGTTCATCCCATCCGCGGTATTTCAATTCCCAGACGGGAACGTGCTCGACGTAATCTTTTTCCGGAATAATTGTGCGGCCTGCTTCGAGAATCAGAACGTTGAGTCCTTTTTCTGTAAGTTCTTTTGCCGCCCAGCCACCTGTAATTCCCGAACCGACAATCAACGCGTCATAGGTATTCGTCGCCATTCTTTTCTCCTGGGTCAGGCCTGGCCGACGGGAGCACAACCATGCTGAGCGCCGGGAATAATTTGGAGTTTGAGTTCTTTTTCAAAGGCGACCTGTGAAGTGTAGTAGCCGTGAAGAGTGATGTTTTTGAAAACGATCCAAAAGGGACCCTTCATCTGCGTGTCCGGCTCCGGGACGGTGTTTCCATGGCGCACGGGCCGCTGGCGATCGCCCATCAAGACGTCGTCAATTGCGCGCAACTGCGCTTCCTGTTGCTGAGGAGATGCATCCGCAAATTTCTTCCCGAAAAGGTCATTGCTCTGCTTGTCGATTTCGGCGAGGCCGTCGAGAAAAGCTTTTCTTTCTTCCGGAATAGCCCAGTCGGTGAGGATCAGGTCGATAAACTCGTTGACGCGCGCGCCTTTTGCGCCCGGGGTATCCGTTTCGGGGATGATGAGATCAATCATCGCGACGACGGTGGCGTTCTGGTGCGCGTCCAGCGTGCGCAGCTTGTAATCCGCTCCGGGCTGAGCCTGGCGAAGTAACGTGAAAATCTCCGGAGTCATCGCTGGCAAAACGGCTCCCGCGCCGAGTAACCGGAACAGCTCTCTTCGTTGCATGAATTTCCTCCGAACTATTCTCCGAGAATTTCCTTGCGAATATTCTTCAGAACATAGGCGGCACGTTCGACGCCGACTTCGCCGGATAAAATTGGATCTTCGTTTTCGATGCTGAGGATGCCTTCGTAGCCGATGTCCATATACGCCTGCAAGACCGACTTCCAGAGAGACGCGCTGTGGCCGTAGCCAACGGCGCGGAACGTATCGGAAGCCTGATCGAGATCGTCTTTTTCAAAGGAAAAATTCAGGACGCCGTATTTCGCAAGATTCTCGGGAAACAGGACGGTGTCCTTCATGTGAGCATGGAAAATGGCGCCTTGCTTGCCGAGGAAATGAATGACTTCGACGGGATCGCAGCCTTGCCAGAACAAATGGCTCAAGTCGCAGTTGGCGCCAATCTCTTCGCCGACGGCTTCGCGCAGCTTCAAAAGAGTCTTCGGATTATAGACGACAAAGTTAGGGTGCATTTCGAACGCCAGACGCTTGATGCCGTGGGAGCGGGCGAATTTTGCTGCTTCTTTCCAATACGGAATAACTTTTTCTTTCCATTGCCACTGGAGCATTTCATTGAATTCGGGGGGCCAGCGGTAGGTGATCCAGTTCGGCTGGGTGTCTTGAGGCGTGCCGCCCGGGCAGCCGGAGAAGCCGACGATGACTTTGACATCGAGCATCTCGGCAAGCTGGACGGTCTTCTTGAATGTGTCCGCGTCTTTGGCCGCGTGTTGCGCGTTGGGATGAACGGGATTGCCATGGCAACTGAGCGTGGCGACGCGGATGCCTTTGTCTTCAAACTTTTTGAGCCAAGCCTTGGCTTTGCTCTTGTCGGCGATGAGATCGTCGAGAGGGCAGTGTTTGTTATCGGGATACCCTCCGGTACCGATTTCCATGGCTTCGAGGCCGAGCGCGGTGACTTTGTCGAGCATGGCGTCAAGAGAGAGGTTGTCGTAGACAGGATCGAAGACGCCGATGGGGATTTTCTTTTTCGCACCGATGCTGAGAGTACGGGACAAGGGAGGCGGGAACGCAGCGGTATCCGCCGGAGAGGTTTTTGCGGAATCCGACCCGGCAGCGCCTACGGGAATCGCAGTCGCGGCGAGGAGGCCGCTGCCCGTCTTAGTCAAAAAGTCCCGGCGCTTCATGGAGTGGGAATTGGAAGCGGTGGCCATCAAGAGCTCCTAAGGAAGCAAGGATGAAAACGCGTACAACCAATCCGCGCATTATACGCCCAGCGAGGAAACAGACAAGCACCGAAATTAGAGTAGAAAAACGATTGACTAAGGCGGACAAAATCAGGAAAGCGGCGAAAAGAAGACTAGCCGAGCTTGGGGCGCAATTCGGCGAGCGCCGGAATGGAAGATGGCTCGACGAGAGCGCGTTCCGGCAAGTCCTTGCCGTTCTGGATATTTTGCAAGAGCATTTCGATGGCAAGACCAGTGTTGGGCGGCGAATAGACTGTTGCCGCGAGCAGACCGCTCTTGACCCAGGCCTGTCCGGTCTTCGGCAAGCCGTCGCAACCGGTGAACGGCAGTTTGAGCCAGCGCTCCCGTTCGGATTCGCTCGAAAGTTCCTGAAACGCCTTGCGCGCGCCAATGGACATGGAATCGTCCTGAGCGCCGACCAGGTCAATCACGGCTTTTTGCGAAGTGGTGAGTTTGAGCCAGGAACGGACGGATTTCTGCGCGCTTTCTTCGGTCCACTGGCCTTTTAGGGCTGTGACCTGAATGTTGCCACGCTTGGTTTCCATCATTCCCACTGTGCGTTCCTTGGCGGCGGAGTTTTCCGAAGGGCCTTGTATATAAAGGATGGAGCCACCCTTGGGGAGCAAGGAGTTGAACTGACGGCCCTGAATTCTGCCGATTTCGGTGTGATCGGCGCTGATACTGAAGATGGGCGCTTTCTTGAGAGCGCGCAATTCCGCGACGTAGGTTGCTTCGCGGTTCAGGACGGCCCAGCCGATTCCAGCGTTGATGGAGGCGCGAGCGACCTGCGGGAGAGCCGTGGATCCGACGGGTTCGAACAAAACCGCGTTGGGGCGTTCCTGCGGAGCGGACTGGATGGCCTGCAGGAGCTGCGTGCTCTGCGTGATGGCGTCATTGCCGGCGTAAATGATCTGAACGGTGACGCCAAGCTTGCGAGCGGCCTCTTCCGTGTCGCTGGCTTGTTCAATTTGGTAGTCGTTGTCGTTGTTGGTCAACGAAACGAGAAATCGCAGTCTATCCATGATGCTATTCCGGCCTGACTCCGTTCCTACGATACGACGGCCCGCGCGAGACGCCGGAATTTTATTGGGCCTGGTTGCATGGGAGTCACATCTTTACCCGCTAAGAATGTCGCTTTCTGAATAACGGTGCCCCGGCAAGCATAAAATGAACGAATGTTCGCGATTGCTTTTGAGAGATAGGTGGGGAGCCACGAATGGCGTACTCTAAGTGTTTTAGAACGACGATGGATTGAGAGATATGGCGGCTGAACACAGCGGAGAGAAGGAATGCAGGGCAAGCCTACGGGCTGCCCGGCGCATCATTATCAAGCTCGGAACGAGCACGGTGACGGAACCGAATGGCGAACTCTGCGCGAAACGGGTTGAGCCGATTGCACAAGGGATTGCGGAGTTGATGAAGGAGGGGCGGCAAGCGGTGCTGGTCACTTCCGGGGCGGTGGGTCTGGGGCGCTGGGTTCTCGGGCTACACACGGCGCGGCTAAAGGATATGGCGGTGAAGCAGGCCTGCGCGGCGGCAGGGCAAGGGCTGCTGATGGCGGCTTACAAAAGGATGTTCGAAGAGCATGGAATCAAGGTTGCGCAGGTTTTGTTGACCGAGGAGGATTTCAGCAACTGGCGGCGGTATTCGAATTTGCGGCGAACGATGGAGAAGCTGATCGGATTCGGCGTGCTGCCGATCGTGAATGAGAACGACACGGTTTCCACGGCGGAACTGGAAGAAAAAGGCGGCGGGCGCAGGGCGGCGTTCAGCGATAACGACCGGCTGGCGGCATTGGCGATGAGCGGGCTGGAGGCGGATGCACTGGTGCTGATGACCAATGTGCCAGGGCTGATGCGGACGAAAAGCGGGACAGAAGAAACGCTTGGCTACGTGGAGCGGATTACGCCGGAATTGCGCGGGGTTGCCGCCGGGCCGTCGCTGGGCGGGCGCGGCGGGATGTCCACGAAGCTGGAAGCGGCGGAAATCGCAATGAACTGCGGCGGGATCGCGGCGATTGCCGCCGGCAATGAGCCGGGGACTCTGAAGAGACTTTTTGCGGAGGAAAAACTGGGGACGGTCTTTGCGCCAGGCGCGCGCATGAGAGGAAAACGACGGTGGATTGCGTTTGCCGCGGGAGTTTCCGGACGAGTGGTGGTGGACGGGGGAGCGCACCGTGCGATTACGGCAAGAAAGGCAAGTCTGCTGAGCAGCGGTGTGGTGCGCGTGGAAAAACAGTTTGGAGCGATGGACGTGGTGAGCATTGTGGACACGGAAGGCCGCGAGTTTGCGCGCGGAATTGCAAATTGCGCGAGCGCGGATGCGTTTGCTCAGAATGGCACCGCGAAAGAAACCACGGCGCAGAGCAAGAATCTGGTGGTGTTTACACGAAACAATATAGTGCTGGTTGAGGCGGGGCGATGAGCAACGCTCCGGCGAGCGCGGCGAAGTCTTCCGTGCGGGAACAGGCTCGCGCGGCGCGCGCGGCCGCCCGGAAATTGGCGCTGCTTTCGAACGAAGCGCGCAATTCCCTTTTGCTTGGAGTTGCCCGGCGCACGGAGCAGAACGCGGCAAAGATTCTGGCGGCGAACGCGGAAGATTGCCGCGCGGCGGAAGGATTCGTGAAAAACGGAGAGCTTTCGCAAGCCGCATTTGCGCGGCTGCGCGTGACGGAAAATACGATTCGCGAAATGGTCATGCGGCTGGAAGAAGTGGCGCGGCTCGAGGATCCGATTGGAAAGCGGCTGGCGACGACGGAACTCGATGACGGACTCATCCTTTATAAGGAGAGTTGCCCGCTGGGCGTGGTGGCGGTGATTTTCGAATCGCGACCGGACGTTGTGCCGCAAGTCTCGGGGCTGGCAGTGAAGTCCGGAAATGCGGTGCTGCTGAAGGGCGGCGCGGAAGCGGTGCGGACGAATGAAGCGCTGGTTGCGCTGTGGCGGGAAACGCTGAGGGAATCCGGCATAGCGCCTGAAGCGGCGGTGACGCTGCTGCAATCGCGCGCAGACGTGATGGAACTGCTGCAATTGAAACGCGAAGTGGATTTGATCGTGCCGCGAGGCGGGCGAGAGTTTGTGGAACATATTTCCGCGAACAGCAGAGTACCTGTGCTGGGGCACGGCGAAGGAATCTGCCACGTTTACGTGGACCGCGCGGCGGATTTGGCGAAGGCGGAGGCGATTGCGCTGGATGCGAAGACGCAGTATCCGGCGGCGTGCAATTCCGCGGAGACGCTGCTGGTCCATGCGGACGTGGCGGCGAAATTTTTGCCGGGTTTAGCGAAAAAATTGAAGGAAGCAAGCGTGGAGCTGCGCGGAGATGAACGAACGCGGGAAATTTTGCGAGGAGTTGATGTTGTGAAGGCCACGGAAGCTGATTGGGCCACGGAATATTCAGATTTGATACTGGCGATCCGCATTGTGGATTCGCTGGATGCGGCGCTTGATCACATTGCGGAGTTCGGAAGTTTGCACACGGAAGCGATCATCACGGAAGACGCGGCGGCGGCGCAGAGATTTTTGAATGAGGTGGATGCGGCGGGCGCGTATCACAACGTCTCGACACGATTTGCCGACGGCTACCGGTATGGATTTGGATCGGAAGTGGGAATCAGCAACAGCAAGCTGCACGCACGCGGGCCGATGGGCATGGAAGGCCTGACCACGTACAAATACAAGCTGGTGGGAAACGGTCAGGTGGTCGGAACGTACGCGCGAGGCGAGCGCGTGTTGCGGGCGCGAAAAATCGAGTGACTTTGGGTGAAGAAAAATGGCGCGCTCGGGGCGATTCGAACGCCCGACCTTGTGCTTCGGAGGCACACGCTCTATCCAGCTGAGCTACGAGCGCGCAGTGCAACCTCTATTCTAGCTTGAAACTGGGGTGAGCAGTGAGGCCAGGCACAGCGGTGAGTTGTGCTTGGCGGCGGCGCTATCCTTTTGCTTTTTCACGGATCTGGCGCGCGAGTTTTTCGATTTCTTCGGTTTTGCGGAGCATAACGAGAGAAAGCGTGGTGGTGGCGTCGGTTTTTTCGACTTCGTCCTTCAATTCGGCGGCGAGCTGGAAAAGGCGTTCGATGTTTTTCTTTATATCTTTTTGATTTTGCTCGAGGGCATTCTTGACGCGCTTCGATTCGAGAGCAGGATCCTCGTTTGTATCTCCGCTGGCGTTGGTTTTGGAAGGATTCTGCTGGGAGGGATCCTGGGCCCCGCAGAGTAACGGGGCAAGAACGGCGACTCCGGCGGCGCCGGTTATGAACTTCAAAGCTTCTCGTCTCGTTCCATTCATGGTTTCCCCTGTCCGTGGCGGCCTTCCAGGCGGACCCGGAAGCGGATTGCAATACTCAATGTTATACTCCCCCTGCTAACCGACTATGTCCAGAGTGCTCGAATTTCTTTCCGGAATCACACTTTCAACGGCGCTCCACCTTCTCGGAATCATTTTGCTCGCGCTGCTGGTGAACCGCTTCCTAAGAATTCTGACGAAGCTGATCGTCAAGCCGGCGACAAACCAGTCGCGAGCGGCACAAGCACGCGAACAACAGACCCGGACACTTGCGGGAGTTCTCTACAGCGCCGTGAGCAAAATGGTTTGGGTCGTCGCGCTGATTACGGCGCTAGATTTGTTTGGGATCAATCCGACGCCCGCGCTTACGCTTGCGGGGCTTGCGAGCGTGGCGGTGGGATTTGGCGCACAGAACCTGGTGCGCGACATGATCACGGGTTTTTACATTGTGCTGGAAGATCAGTACGCGGTGGGCGATACGATTCAATTTGGAGATGCGACGGGACGCGTCGAGCACATCACACTGCGACGAACCGTGATTCGCGATGCGCGCGGCGCGCTGGTTACGATTGCAAACGGAGAAATCCGAACCGTGGCGAACCTGAGCCGCGATTGGTCACAGACGTTCGTGGACGTATCCCTGGCGCCGGAAACCGCCCTCGATCAGCCGCTCGCGGCGCTGGAAGCCGCGTGCGCGGAGCTGCGCGCCGATGCGGCGTGGTCGCAGGCATTGGTGGATGGGCCTCGGATTCTGGGCGTGCAATCGATTGACCGCAGCGCTACGCAAGTGCGCTTGCAGGCGCGCACCGCTCCGACGCGGCAAGATGAAGTTGCGCGCGAACTGCGGCGCAGAATCCACGCCGAGCTGCAAAAGCGCGGTATACCGTTTTCGAGCGTCCAGCGCATCGAATTGGTGGGAGCCACGGAGATTGCAGCGGAAGCCGCCAATTCGCTTGCCGGAAACGACCGCTGAGACAAGGAGCCAGCCCATGTCAAATGTGACGTACGAAGAAGTCAACCTGATGCTCCGGCTGTACGACATGAGGCGAGAGGCGCGGCTGCGGCAAGCGCGGAACTGGTTCGTGGATTATTTTCATCCATCGAGTGTGGATGAGATGACGCAAAAATATCCGGCAGGAACCGAGGAATACACGAACATCCGCATGGTGATCAGCTACTGGGAGATGGTGGCAAGCATCGTGAACCGCGGGCTGATCAACGACGAGCTTTTCTTCGAGAGCAACGGCGAGATCTGGGTGGTGTGGGACAGGATTCGCAACGTGGTGCCGACGTGGCGGACGGCGTTCAAGAACCCTACTGTATTTTGCAACATGGAAGGCCTTTGCAAGAGATTCGAAGCATGGCGGGAAAAACGCGCTCCGGGTTCGAATCATGCGATGCGGCAAATGATGGAGCAATCGCGTTTGAAAAGCTAGAAATCGCAGTTGTCAGGCAATGCTTAGCTGCCCCGCCGAACGTACCTGGCCAAAGCCCTGCGGGCGGGAAATAATCACGCGATTCCGGCCGTCGCTTTTCGCCTTGTAAAGGGCTTCGTCCGCTTTACGAATCAGCGCTTCCGCTTCGAGCGCAGGCCATTCCGCGCTGTTCGCGGCGCCAATGCTCAGGGTGATGGGGATTTTGATGTCGCCAGAAGCAATCGGAGTAATTTCGAGAGTGTGGCGAATGTGCTCGGCACGGTCGCAGCCGCTCTTGGCGTCGCAAGCCGGGAGAATGACGAGAAATTCCTCTCCGCCGTATCTGCTGACTGCATCGTAGTTGCGAACTGAATCCGTGAGATGTTTGGCGACCCTGCGCAGGGCGTTGTCGCCGGCGGCGTGGCCGAACGTGTCATTTACGTTCTTGAAGTGATCGATATCGGCGAGCAAGACCGTCACGCCTCCGGGATGCTGGTCCCGTTTGCCGCGCTGAATTTCCCGCTGGAGCAGTTCGAGAATTACTCCCCGATTCCAAAGGCCCGTGAGCGCGTCGTGAGTTGCGCGATAGCGCATTTCTTCGCGAGCCTGAACAAGGGTGTCTTCCAAGTGAAGAATTCTTTCGCCAGTGCGGAGGCGGGCGCGGAGTTCCTGCGGGTTGAACGGTTTGGTGAGGTAGTCGTCGGCGCCCGCATCGAGCCCCGCGACAACGTCTTCCTTGGACTGGCGCGAGGTGAGCAAAATCATGTGAACGTACTGCATGCCGCGACGGACGCGGACCGCTCGGACCACGGCGGGACCATCGAGCCCGGGCATCATCCAGTCCAGCAACGCCATGCGAGGGCCATCCGCCTCGCAAAGAACCGCGGATGCGGCGCTTCCATCCTCGACGGAGATGACCTCATAACCCGAGCGTTCGAGCGTACTCTTCAACATGCGTCGAGATAGAGAATCGTCGTCCGCAATGAGGACTCTCCATTTCATTTCTGGACTCCTGCGAGGTGTCCCTCCAGCTCTTCCACAATTCCCTGCGTCTCGTTATCGAATTTCGAAAGGGAGGCCACAAAATCGGGAGAGCCGCCGCCGCGCGCGAGCTTCTCGATTTCGCTTGCGGCATCCGCGGCCCGTGCAGCGGCAAGATTCGAAAGCATGCCCTTCAACGCATGAGCGGATTCCGCCGCGCGGGGAAGATCGCGATCTTGAATCGCGGCGCGCATGTTTTCCGCATAACGAGGAAAATCGGTCTTGAGAATTCCGGTCAGGTCGCGCAAGAGTTCCCAGTCGTTTTCCACGCGGGTCAGCAGTTCCTGAAGGTTCACCGGAGCCTGTTTTTCATCGGAGCGTTTGGCCGGTTGATTTGTATTCACGATTGGAGTGTCCTGCCCTTTCTCAGTGAGTCTTTCAATTTCTCCGCGGAGCAAATCGATGCGAATGGGTTTCGAAACGTAGCCGTCCATGCCGCCTTCGAGGCAGCGCTGCTCGTCGCCTTTCATCGCGTGAGCAGTCATGGCGAGGATGGGAGTCCTCCGGTCCGTATTTGTTTCGCGTTCCCTGATTTGCCTTGCAGCTTCCATGCCGCCCATCACGGGCATCTGAATGTCCATCAGAATCAGATCGAAAGCCCCTTCCGCGGACATTTCGACAGCTTCCTTGCCGTTCACCGCCAGCTTCACCTCGTGGCCCATCTTTTCCAAGAGGCGCATGGCGAGCTTTTGATTTACAAGATTGTCTTCCACCAGGAGCAAGCGCAGGTTGCGGCTGGCTGTTCGGGCGGTTTCCGGGAGTGAGCTTTCCGGCGCATTGTTTTTCCTGAGGACCTGGGCAATCGCATCGTGCAGCTCTCCGCGCCGGATTGGCTTGTTCAGCTTTCTGCTGATGCCCAAGCTGTCCAGGGCCCCATGGGGATGGGTCGCAAAACTCGAAGACAAAATAATGATGGCCGTTTGCTCTGGCGTGCCAAATTCTCTGAGTTTGGTGGCTACCTGGTAGCCATCCATCCAGGGCATATTCATATCGAGAAGGACGAGCGGGAAAACGGCTGCCCGCCGGGCGCTGCGTCCATATTCTTCGATGGCGGCCATACCGTCATTCACAAGCACAGGGTTCATTCCCCACATGCGGAGTAGCTTCTTGAGGAGATGGCGGTTTACCTCGTTGTCGTCCACAACCAGGACCGATGTGTTTTTGAGTTCCGCAAACACAGGAAGCGAACGTTCTAGCGCTCTGGCTTCCTCGAAGAGAACGGTGAAATGAAACTTGCTTCCCTGGCCCGGCGTGCTTTCCAGTCCGATCTCGCCGCCCATAAGCCGGACAAGCCTGGCGGAAATGGATAGGCCGAGTCCCGTCCCGCCGAATTCCCTGGTGGTCGAAGCATCGGCTTGCGAAAAAGCTTCGAAGATCTGCTGGTGCTTTTCCGGCGGAATCCCTATCCCCGTGTCCGAGACCACGAAGTGAATCTTCACTTTGCCGATTTCTTCGGAAATACGCCTGGCCCAAACGGCGACCTCGCCCTGCTTGGTAAACTTGATCGCGTTCCCCACCAGGTTAATGAGAATTTGACGCAACCTGGTTGAGTCACCCTTCAGAGCTTCGGGAATCTTCCCTTCCGTTGACCAGGTGAGGTCGAGGCCTTTTTTCATGGCGCGAACGCCGAGTGGCCCAAGTGCTTCCTCGATGCAATCCTCCAGCGAAAAAGCGGCTTCCTCCAATTCGAGTTTGCCGGCCTCAATTTTGGAAAAGTCGAGAATATCGTTGATGATCGCGAGCAGAGCTTCCGCCGAAGAGCGGACCATGGAGAGATATTCGCGCTGGTCGGGATGAAGATCGGTGTCGAGGGCGAGTTCCGTCATACCGAGAATTCCATTCATTGGAGTGCGGATTTCGTGGCTCATGTTTGCGAGGAATTCGCTCTTCGCCTTGTTTGCCGCTTCTGCGGCTTCCTTCGCTAGCCGCAGGCGTTCTTCCGAGTGATGGCGTTCGGTAACGTCCTGAATCACCACGACGTATCCGCTTTTGCTTTTTTCTTTTTGCCGGAAGCTACGCGCCACGGTATCCACCCAGACGGTCTTCTTGTCCCTGCGGAGGTAGCGATAGCTCATGGCGTAATCTTTTTGCTGCGCGATCATTTGGGTCCGCGTGCGATTCAATTCTTCCAGGTCATCCGGGTGAATCGTCTCCCTCCATTCGTTGCGCATGGCTTCCGCTTCGGTCAAACCACTCATGCGCAGGTATTGCTCGTTCACATAGGTGAAATTGCCTTTTTCATCCAGCAGAACAATGCCAACCGGAGCAACGGCACTCAGGGTGCGGAACTGCTCTTCGCTCCGCCTTAGCTCTTCCTGGCGCTTTATGCGTTCCGTGACATCCTGGACGATTCCTACATAACCGCCTGTATTGTTGCCTTGTCCAAGCACCGGACGCGCGATGGTCTCGACCCAAACGGTCTGGGAGTTGCGGTTTACGTAGCGATAGCTGGCGCTGAATTCGGCGCCTCGTTTGCACGTGTCGAGCCAAAGGGGGAGGATATGCTCTCTGTCTTCCGGATGGAGAATCTGCTCCCAACCCATCCCTGCTGCCTCTTCCGCGGTCAGTCCCGTCATGGCCAGCCATTTTTCGTTCAGATAGAGAGCGTTTCCAGCGCCATCGGTTCGAAAGATGCCAACGGGAGCGGCAGCGGTCAGGGTGCGAAACATTTCTTCGCTTTGGCGCAAAGCTTTCTGTGCGGCGATTCGTTCGCTGATGTCCTGATAGAGGACAAACTGTCCGCGCAAAACGCCGTCCACTACAAAGGGCACGCCGTAGACCTCGACGTCAACGAGCAATCCGCTCCTGTGCCTGCGCAAGACTGCTCTGTGCAGCACGTTCCCATTGAGAACTTCTTTGGTCAGCATGCTGGCATCTCTGCGTAGCTCTCCCGGCGCGATCAGATCGTCGATCGGCTTGCCGCGCATCTCCTCCATGGAATAGCCAAAAAGCTCTCGAAACGCGGGGTTGGACAGTTCGATTTGCCCTTCGGCATTTTCCGCGACGATTCCGATGGGACAGGCGTTCAGCAGAGTGGTCAGGTAAGTGGATTGTTCGCGGAGTTTGGCTTCCGTTAGATTGCGCTCCGTATAATCCTGCACCACGCCCACGTAACCAAGGATTTCCCCGGATTCGTTTTTAAGCGGCTTGGCGCGGACTTCCGCCGAACGAATCGAACCGTCCCGCCGCTGAACGCGATAGTCGATGGAATACTCGCGGCCCTCTTGCATCGCGGCGCGGCGTTCGCGAACCAGCGCATCAATATCTTCGGGGTGAACGGCATTGGCCCACCCAGCGCCTTTCGCGCTCTCGGAATCCATTGCGAGCAGGCTGAGCAACGCCTGATTCATGTAGGTTGCGGCGCCGGCCGTGTCCGCGCGGAAAATTCCCACCGGAGCGGCTTCGCTCACGGTGCGAAATGTCTCTTCGCTTTCGCGCAGGGATTGTTCCGCTTTCCTTTTCTCGGAGATTTCCTGTTCGAGTTCTTTCGTTCGTTCGGCAACCCTCAATTCAAGCGTGTCGCGCGATTCCATCAGGGCGCGTTCGCTCCGCTGAATTTCGCCGAGCATCTGATTGAAGTCCACGGCGAGATGGCGCAATTCTCTTGCGCCGATCAACGGCGCGCGAAATCCATACTCTTTCGCCATGGCAATGGTTCTTGTGAGGGCCGCAAGACGCTCAATCGGGCGGGTGATCGAGCGCGCCAGGAAGGTAGTCACCAAGTAGACGAGCAGCAACATTCCCGCCGCGACTTTTGCCGTAAGAATTTCAAAACGAGAAATTCGCTCGCGAAGGTCTTTCAAATCGGATTCCAGATAGATTGTGCCGATCCGTTTGCCGTCCAAAGTGACCGGTGTTGCGAGCCTAAGGGCGTCCTTGCCCCAGGCAGGGCCATCCTCGGCGCGAGAGGGCGGGGTGTATTGTTCTTTGTCGGGCCGATCGTAAGCAGCCAGAATCGTTCCTCGCAACGTATACAAAGCGGCTCCCCGAATTTCCGGCTGCGTTTTCAAAACTTCTAAAAGCTTTTCGGCGCTTTCAGAATCGTCAAAAGCCAGTGAAGCCGTGGCATTTGTTCCGATCAGATCTGCGGTAATTTCGAGTTGCTTGAGCTTTTGCTCTTTTGCGGTGTGCGTGTCGAAGGCCATGTAGCCGGCGCTTGCCAGCACCAGGCCGACCCCCGTGGTCAGCATCGTCAGCAGAAGAATTCTCTTCCGCAGAGACAAAGCGCGAACTTTGGCCTTTGCTTCCACCCTACTCCTTTGCCGCGGTTGCGCGGTTCACAACTCGCTTGGCGAGAGCAAGCAATCTGGAGCTGACTCTCAGGCGCGCCGCCTGCACCGCTTCCAGGTTCACTTCAAACCCAGGAGACGATCCATCTGTCAGCAACGTCATCATTCCGCCCGCATCCAGAAAATCTTGTGTCTCGCCGACGGTGAGTCCCCTGCCCGCTCGCGCGGCATCCAGCACTTTTGCGTAATGCTTTTCCTCGGACCGGCTTACAAAAATGATCTGGCAACCGCTCAGATCCCCTTCTTTGTGAATCCATTTCACTTCACTCTTCTTGCCGTTCACCACAACGTCGCGGGTGAGCTCGGCCAGGGTCGTACCGAAAGAAAACGTTCCGAAAACGCACCAGCGAAAGGAATTCGCCGCCTGAAAAGGTGACTCACCAGGCCAATCGACAAAACTTGCGGAACGTGCCAGAAAATTTGCTTTCCACACGTACTCGTTTGGAATGGATCCCTGCGCCGTGGTTTGCGGACCGACGCCTGCGGTCGCCAGCGCGAGTGAAATACAGACGGCGGTTGCGCGCACGCGAGTCAGGATGCAGCAAAACTTTGAACTATCAACCGACACGATTCCCCCCGGAGGGTTCATCGCAAGTGCCGCGCCATTTCTGTGAATTAGCGAGAGCGTATCGCTATGAAAGAAAACCACTTGGCATAGTTTCTGGAGTGTGGCTGTGGGAAGAGATTTCCCGCAAAGGGACAAGCGGGAGAAGCAGGTTCAATATGGGACAGTTTTCGAAAAAGCGCTCGCGAGACGATTCTTTTCTCTTGGACTTGGATTGATTGCGAACGAGCTAGTCAGGAACGACGGAAACTACAACCGAAATCTTGGAGGCGCGGGTGGGAATCGAACCCACGCATAAAGGTTTTGCAGACCTCTCCCTTACCACTTGGGTACCGCGCCATCCTTTGAAATTATAGCCAAATTGCGTGAAGCTGTCAGCCGCGCCCCAACGCCGATTCCTATTTCTTCGCCGTCGCCGCGATCTTCGCCTCGCGCAGAAACCGCGCAGCCTCTTCCGGCGGAGTGGGATTGATGTAAAACCCGGTTCCCCATTCGAACCCGGCCACTTTCGTCAGCTTCGGAATAATTTCCACGTGCCAGTGATAGTGATCGTTGATCTCTTCCCCGATCGGCGACGTGTGAATCATAAAGTTGTAAGCCGGCCGGTCGAGCGCCGCGTCCATCCGCATCAGCACATCTTTCAACATGCGCGCAAGACTTGCATACATCGTGCTCTGATTATTCTCATACGAAGAGCCGTGCACCTTCGGCAACAGCCACATTTCGAACGGGAAGCGCGAAGCGTACGGTGTCATCGTAATAAAATGATCGTTTTCCGCGACGACACGCTCGCCCGTGTCCATTTCTTGCCGGATAATGTCGCAGAAAATGCAGCGCTCTTTTTCGTCGTAATAGTGCCAGGAGCTGTCCACTTCTTCCCGCACGCGCCGCGGCACAATCGGAAGCGCAATCAATTGCGAATGTGGATGATCCAGCGTCGCGCCGGCAGATTCACCATGATTCTTGAAAATCAGCACGTAGCGGAATCGTTTGTCGTTCTTCAAATCTAGCATCCGGTCGCGATACGCCCACAAAACATCTTCCAAGGCGCGCTCCGGAATCGTAGCCATAGTTGACGTATGATCCGGCGTTTCAATAATCACTTCATGCGCGCCTACGCCGTTCATCTTGTCGAACAGCCCTTCTCCCTCCCGGTCCAGCTCGCCTTCAATTTTCAGTGCGGGAAACTTGTTCGGAACCACGCGGATGGACCAGCCCGGCGTATTCGCGCCCCCGCCATTTCGTCCATAGACGAGCAACTCGCTTGCCGTCTTCGCTTCGTGCCCCGGGCAAAATGGGCAATTCTTGGGATCGCCCGCGACTACTTCGTCACGCAGAAAATCCATCGGCCGCTTCCCGCGGTCCGTCGAAATAATCACCCATCGTCCGGTGATCGGATCTTTCCTTAACTCCGGCAACTCTTCCTCCTAAATCGGTTTTTTCGCAGCCAAAGTAGTCTTGAACAGGTCAGCATTGTACCGCGACTCGCTCCGGCAAGCACCGTTCCAGAAAGAACAGGCCGCTATCGGCCCTCGGCCAAGATGCTCCGGTTCAGTTTCGATACAGCTCGCGCTTCGCGCTCAAAACGTTCGCGACCCTGCGGACTCCGCCAGCGCCGCGGGCAGTACCTTGATCGCGACTGCGCATCCCAGCCGTGTGTCGCGCGCGCGATACGCTTCGCCCATTCCGCCCGCGCCAATTGGCGCAACGATTTCGCAAGGCCCAAATTTTGTACCTGGATCCGATCCCATGGGCCGGGAGTATACCGCGCTATACGTGGGGGCTAAAAGCGTCCTTGTGAAGACGCACTTCTGGCGAGCTGCCGGGGATGTTGTCGATGGCGAGAACGTCGAAACGCAGCGGCGTGTCTTTGACGTGACGCTCCGCGAGGAAACGCCGCGCCGTGCGCGCCACAACATGCTGCTTCTGCGCAGTCACGCTGAGCTCAGGCAGCGCCGTCAGTTGTGCGCCGACAGTTCGCGTGCGCACTTCCACAAATACCAGTGTTTCGCCATCATATCCGATGAGATCCACTTCCCCTTTGGCGCCGCCGCGCGGCGTGTAGTTGCGCGCGACAAACACATAACCCTGCTTGCGCAAATACCAATACGCAAGTGTCTCTCCGCGAACGCCCGTCCGCTGCTTGCGCGTACGATTTGAGTCTTCCACGGCTTCGCTTTCGTCGCGCAGTCCTCGCCGCGACTTCCATCGAACCAGGCGATACGCGAGCGCGGAAAATACCGGCATGGAGTTACTCTCCTGCTAGCTTCCGCACTATAAGACAAGAATCCCGCGGAGGCCAGGCTTCTTCGCACCTCTGCGGGATTCTTTCCTTCTATCTTGTTTTTCTGTGTGGCGCTTTGTGACTTGGTGGCAAGTCCTTCCTAAATCTTCTTTTCCGCTTCGCGGATGCATTCTTCAAGAGTGCGCATCGCGAAGTCGGCCTGCTCTTCGTCAATAAGGAGAGGCGGCGAAAGCCGCAACGAATTCTCACCCGCGCCGAGAATGAGCAATCCTTTGTGAAACGCCATGTCCACAATCGCGTTGCGCAAGTCCGCCCCGCGTTCTTTGGTCCGCTGATCGCGCACGATTTCGATGCCGATCATCAAGCCGCGGCCGCGAACGTCGCCGACAATCTTGAACTTCTTCGTCCAGTCCGCAGTTTTCGCGAAAATGTAGTCGCCCATCTTTTTCGCATTTGCAATCAGCCCGCCTTCAAGCAAATCAAGCGTGGCGATTGCCGCCGCGAGACAAACCGGATTCCCGCCAAAGGTCGTGCCGTGCGCGCCGGGCTTCCAGTTCATCACGCTCGCACGTGCAATGATCGCGCCGAGCGGCATTCCGCTGGCAATTCCCTTCGCGCTGCAAAGAATGTCCGGCTCGATGCCGGCATATTCGTGCGCCCACATTTTTCCGGTGCGTCCCATGCCGGATTGCACTTCATCGCAAATCAGCATGATGCCGTGCTGGCGGCAGATGCGCTGCAATTCCTGCAGGAAAAATTTCGGCGCTGGAACGTAGCCGCCTTCACCCTGAATCGGCTCGATGATGATTCCAGCAACTTCCGAAGGATCGAAGAGCCGCTTGAAAATCTGATTCTCAAGTGTTTCGAGAATTTCCTCGCCGCAAGTTTCCGGCCCGTGGCCGAGTGCGCAGCGATATGCGTATGGATACGGAATGTGTTCGACGCCGCCCAGCAGCGCGCCGAAATTCTTCCGTTGCGTGGATTTCGACGCAGTCAGGGAAAGTGAACCCATCGTGCGGCCATGGAAGCAACCGTAAAACGCGATCATCTTGTCGCGCTTTGTCGCATAGCGCGCAAGTTTTATCGCGCCTTCGACCGCTTCCGTTCCCGAATTGCAGAAGAACACTTTCTTTTCTTCCGCGCCCAAAACGGTTTTTCCGAGCCGCTCGGCCAGATACGGCAAGCTCTCGTAATAAAAATCCGTGCCGGACATGTGAATCAATTCCGCGGATTGTTTCTGAATCGCTTCGACCACTTTCGGATGGCAATGTCCCGTCGAACAAACCGCAATTCCAGCGGCGAAATCGAGAAACAAATTTCCATCCACATCTTCTACCATCGCGCCGCGGCCATTTTTGGCGACGAGCGGATAATCTCGCGTAAACGAGGGCGACATAAATTTGGCGTCGCGCTCCACAATGGTTTTTGCTTTCGGCCCGGGCAGAGCGGTGACAAGCCGGGGCGTTTTCGTTTCCGTTGCGATAGCCATAAAATCCTCCATCTCATTGATTAGTAAGCGGTTATTGTGGTTTGTGGGGTGCAGGGCAGACTCTTGGCGCGCGCAGGCGGACGTATCCCCTGCGGGCTCTGCCAGTTGAAGGGTTATTAATCTACGCCGTAGAGATTTGGGCGCAGTTCGGCGGGAGAGGAGAAGTTGTTTGGGCAGTAGTGAATCGTCATTTGCGTTTCCAGCGGACGCTGCCGTCCCGCGAATCCTCAAGAATTATACCATGATCCGCAAGTTCTTTGCGGACGCGATCGCCGGTGGCGAAGTCGCGCCGGGCACGGGCTGCGTTGCGTTCGGTGATGAGTTTTTCGACTTCTTCGTCGCTCAATTCCCCTTCGGATGCCCCGAAGCCCAGTGCTTTGAGTTTTACCGCATCGTCGTCTTGAATGACGGCAAACACACGATCGAAATCGGCCAGGAATTTTTGCGCAGACGCGACTTCGTCCTGCTTGAATTCGCCTTTGTCCATCGCAATGTTGCCTTCGCGGACAAAATCGTACATCGCGGCGAGCGCAACCGCGGTGTTGAGATCGTCGGAGAGGCCTGCGTCGAAATCATTTGCGGCTTTGGCAATGCTTGCAGCCATCGCGGGATTGCTGCCGGTTGGGAATTTTCCTTGTTTCAGGCGATCGGAGAAAGTGCGCAAACGTTCCACGGAGCTGGCCGCTTGCTGCAAGCCGTCGAACGTAAAATTGAGTTTGCCGCGATACGGAACGCTGGAAAGCGCGTAGCGGAGCGAGGAAGGTTTGTAGCCTTTGGCGAAGAGATCGCGCAGCGTATAGAAATTGCCAAGCGATTTGGACATTTTTTCGCCTTCGACAAGAAGGTGTTCCGCGTGCAACCAGTAACGGGAAAACGGCTTTCCGGTGGCGCCTTCGCTCTGTGCGATTTCATTTTCGTGATGAGGAAAAGCCAGGTCGATACCGCCGGTGTGAATATCCAGCGTATCCCCGAGATATTTCATGGCCATGGCTGAACATTCAATGTGCCAGCCGGGGCGGCCTGCGCCAATTTCCGTTTCCCAAAAGTGCTCGCCTTCTTTCGGAGCTTTCCAGAGTGCGAAGTCGCGGGCGCTTTCTTTTTCGTAGCGATCGTTGTCCACGCGAGCGCCGGCCTGGATTCCCGTTAGATCGACTTTGGAAAGTTTTCCGTACTGCGGAAATTTGGCGATACGGTAGTAAATCGAGCCTTCTGTGGGATAAGTGAACGATTTCTTCTGCAAGCGCTCGATGAGCTGAACCATTTCCGGGATGTGGTCGGTGGCGCGAACCCAGTATTCCGGGGCTTCGACATTGAGTGTTTTGCAATCGGCAAAGAAGGCTTGTGCGTATTTTTCCGTATATTCGCGGATGCCGACTTTTTGCGCGGCTGCGTTGGCGATGATCCGGTCGTCCACGTCGGTGAGATTCATGACGTGGTTCATCTTGAAGCCGCGGAGCTTCAGGAAGCGGCGCAGAATATCCTGAAAAATGAACGTGCGGAAATTTCCAATGTGGGCGTAGTCATAGACGGTGGGTCCGCAGGTATACATCTTCACTTCGCCGGGCGTTTGCGGCGTGAAGGGTTCCGTTTTGCCGCTGAGCGTGTTGTGGAGTCGAATTTCGTTCATGCGCCGTCTATCAAGTGCAAATGTCTAGGAGCAAGTGGAAGATTGTATCCGAGGCGCGCGAAGAGGAGCAAACCGGATGGGATTGCGCTGCGCACGGCTGCCACAATTGACGCTGGTGCGTCTCATGGTTAGAGTCCTTGCAAGAAAATCAGGGAGGTACCGGCGATGAGGAACTGGCGGGCATGTGCGGGAATGGCGATTGCGCTGGCAGCTTGCGCTTCGGTCTGCGCGCAGGAGAAAAAGGCCGGCGAAGAAAGCAATTTGCTGGCGCCAGAAGACTTTCTGAATCTTCGCGGCATCCAGGATCCGCAATTTTCGCCCGACGGAACCCGCGTGGCGTTTGTCGTGAGCGATCCTCTGACCGGGCAGCACCGGACGCGGCACATCTGGATGTACGACGGGAAGAGCAAGGCAGTCTGGCAATTCACATACTCGGAAAAATCGGAAACTTCCCCGCGCTGGTCGCCGGATGGAAAACAACTGGCGTTTCTTTCGAGCCGCGGCGAGGAGCAGCAGATTTACGCGATGCGAGTGAATGGAGGCGAAGCCGCCGCCCTGACGAAGAGCAAGAGCGGCGTGCAGAATTTTGCGTGGTCGCCGGATGGGAAGCAGATTGCGTTTCTCGCTCCTGATGCGAAAACAGAAGAGCAGAAAAAAAAGGAAAAGGATAAAGACGATTCGCATGTTGCCGACAAGGATGAGCGGCACGCGCGACTGCGGATCCTCGACCTGGCGAGCAAGGAAGAAAAGGCGCTGACCAAGCCGAACTGGGAGGTCAAGGAGCTGCAGTGGTCGCCGCAAGGAAAATCCCTTGTCGTGGTGGCGACTGATACGCCGGAATCGGACAGCGAAACCGACCGAATGTTCCTGGTAAACGTAGCGGACGGAATGATGAAGCAACTGCTGGCGCCGCGCGGCGGATTTGGAGACATTCAGATTGCACCGGCCGGAACGGCAGTAGCGTTCCGAGGATGCCGCGAAGACGGGCCGAATCCCCACGATTTGATGCTGCTGCGCGCAGGCGATCCGGCGGCGCAAAATTTATCTGGCGCAAATCTCGATCGTTTTGTTGCGGATTTCCACTGGCTGCCCGGCGGAGCGATTCTCGCCAATGCCCTTGATGGCTTTCATTCGCGCTTTGTGGTGTACAACCCCGATGGAAGCCGTACAGATTTTCCTACCTATGCGACGAACCCCCGGCAATTTGCCGCCAGCAGCAATGGAAACGTGGTCTTCATCGGAGAAACGGCGACGGAGGCGCAAGAGCTATGGATCTGGAATCGCAAGGATTCGCCGGAACGTGTCACCCATTTGAATGACAAGTGGACGAAGCACGCCCTTGTGAAACAGGAAGTCTACAAATACAAATCGTTTGACGGCGTCGAAATTGAAGCAGCGCTGCTGAAACCGGCGGACTGGGATGGAAAAACCAAGTTGCCGCTCGTCGCTTACGTGCACGGCGGCCCAACGGGTGCGTGGATAGATTCGGTGGATTCGTGGTCGCAGCTGCTGGCGGCGCGTGGATTCGCCGTATTCATGCCGAACATTCGCGGGTCGCTCGGCTACGGGCACAAATTTGTCGAGATGAATCGCGCGGATTGGGGCGGGGGAGATTACAAGGATGTGATGGCGGGCGTACACGACCTTGTGAATCGCGGCATTGCCGACGCGAACCGGCTGGGTATTGCGGGCTGGTCGTACGGCGGGTACATGAGCGAATGGGCGATTACGCAGACGAATGAATTCAAGGGCGCAGTGAGCGGCGCGGGAATGTCGAACCTGATTTCTGAATTCGGCACCGAGAGCGGTCCGGCATATGACGAATGGTTCTGGGGAGTGCCCTACGAAAAGCCGCTGGGATTTCTGAACCATTCGCCATTTCTCTATTTGAAAAATGCAAAAACGCCGACTCTGATTTTGCAGGGCGAAGACGATACAACGGACCCGGTCGGACAAAGCCTGGAGTTGTACCGCGGGTTGAAACGATATGGTGTTGTATCGGATTTGGTGCTGTATCCCCGGGAGCCGCACGGGTTCCAGGAAGCGAAACATCGCGCGGACATGCAGAAGCGGATGGTGGCCTGGCTGGAGAAGTACGTGAAGGACGCCGGTCAGGCGACGGCAACCGGCGGCGGAAAGTGAACAGGGGTTGGTGACACCCCCGGCAAATCCAAGAAATCCAAATAGTTAAAATAGGACGGACCGCAAACTGCCTTCTACTGCAAGCCGGAATTCTTTGGCAAACTCGTTCTGAGCAGATATACGGCACCCTCCCAGCCAATGACGGAAACTACGCAGCCGATTGAGAAAATGAAGAAGGCATACAGGGTGCTGAACGTGCCGGAAGCAGCATCCGCGCTGGCGATCAAATCCAACTACAGAAAATTGATCAAGCGGTGGCATCCGGACAAGCCAGCCACAAGCTCGGCAACGCAAGATGAAGCCGTAATGATGACGAAGGTGATCAATGAGGCGTATGCGCTGATCGAGAATGCGCCGCTGCGGTATTACTCGGGAGGAGAGGCGGCTCCCCGCGCCTCGGGAAAACAAGAACAGAAGAAGGCAGGAGAGGCCAGAGCCTTAGATGTGAACGAAGTTGATTTGTCCAAGATGTTTTTCAACGAAAAGCGGATCGAATATGCG
The DNA here is from genome assembly GCA_018268785.1 of Acidobacteriota bacterium. Classification (GTDB taxonomy): domain Bacteria; phylum Acidobacteriota; class Terriglobia; order Acidiferrales; family UBA7541; genus Acidiferrum. Next base: position 24,010 of record JAFDVY010000041.1, read on the forward strand.
GTCAGAATTATTTTCGGAGCGCTTTCCGGGGCGTTTACGGGGATGGCCTTGCTCTTCGACTTTTCCAGAGACGGAACGTGGATTGTGAGCGGAATCGTGCTAGGCGCCATCGCGTTTGCGGCTGGCGCGGTAAAATATGGAGATAGGTTCTGGAGAGCAGTGTTAGGCAATTGGTGGATGTGGAAGTAGCGCGAGTGATCTTTGGATCATCAAAGGTGCTCGTGAGGGTTTGAGGGCCAATGACGAACCAATGGGATGCCGGGCAGTACGACGCGAAGCATGCGTTTGTGTATGAAAAGGCGAAGGTGCTGGTGGATCTGCTCAAGCCAGTGCATGGCGAGCGGATTCTGGATTTGGGATGCGGAACGGGCGTGCTGACGGCGGAGATTGCGTCGCGCGGCGCGGAGATTTTCGGGATTGACCGCTCGACCGAGATGATCCAGCAGGCGAAGAGCAAGTTCCCTGCCCTGCGGTTTGAAGTGGCCGATGCTACCGAGCTGAAATTCAACAGTGAATTTGATGCGGTATTTTCCAATGCCGTGTTGCACTGGATTCCTGAGCCCGAAAAGGTTGCGGCGGGAATTGCGCGTGCACTGAAACCGGGCGGGCGGTTCGTGGCGGAGTTTGGCGGCAAAGGAAACATTCAAACGCTGGTGAAAGCGTTTCATGAAGCGTTTGCCTCCCTGGGGATTCAGGAACCGCAAGGGGTGAGCCCGTGGTTTTATCCAAGCATCGGGGAATACTCTTCCCTGCTGGAAAAGCACGGCCTGGAAGTCCAGCAAGCATCGCTGTTTGAGCGGCCGACCGTGCTGGAGGACGGGACACAGGGATTGGAAAACTGGATTCGCCAGTTCCGGCGGACCTTCATGGAGAAGTTGGGCGAAGAGACGGCGACAAAATGGATTCGAGAAGTGGAGCGGATTTGCCGGCCGAAACTGTTTCATGATGCGGATTGGGTGCTGGATTACCGCAGACTGCGGCTGGTTGCGGTCAAAGCGTAGTACAAGCTCGCGGGGAAAGCCTCGTTCTGCTCACGTTGAAGATGCCGGCCTCGGAAGCCGGCGCTACATAAAAAGCTCGGAAGGCAGAGGTCCGTTTAGCTAAACTCCAAAATTGTGGCGATGGAAAAAGTGCCACTAGGGGTTGAGTAGGGCTTTACACCGGCAAACGCTGGTGATAGATTTAGTTCCCGTACCGCCATCCAAGCAAGCGCCAGGCGGCTGGGCCTCTGAGAGAGAACCTGCCAAACGTGTGTCCCTTCAACGAGTTACCGTTGACGGGGACTTCCAACCGGAACCCGGTTGGGATGTTGCGAAAAGACACCTCCAACTGGGGAATACTGAGTCGTCTCTCTTCGCGCGTCGTGTGCCCGGCCCCTTGCGATGGGAAGCCGTGAAGAGACCAAAGGGGAAGCCTTGCTCAAACTAAGAAAAGTCGAAATCACTGGATTCAAATCGTTCTGCGAACGAACGGTTGTGACGTTCAGCGGAACGGGAACGACTTGCATCGTCGGGCCGAACGGCTGCGGGAAATCGAACGTGGTGGACGCGATCTCCTGGGTATTGGGCGAACAGAGCCATAAAAGCCTCCGCGCGGGGCGGATGAGCGACTGCATTTTCAACGGCACGGTGAAGCGGCCGCCCCTGGGTTTGGCGGAAGTGACGATCACGATGGAAGACCCCGAACTGGCCGAGGCGGCCCGGTTTGTGATCGAGGGCGCTTCAAACGAAGCGAAAGGACTTAACACAGAGGCCACGGAGAGCACGGAGTTCATGGAGCTTGCTCTGGCGCCGAATGAAGAGATTATTTCGCTGACGGATACCCCTGCGGATGAATCGATTCCGATGGTGGATGCGATTCCAGTTGAAGAAGCGGCTTCGGATGCGGAAGCAAAAATCGTCGCGACCGTCGGCGAGCCCGCATTTCTGAAGAGCAAGAAAAGGAAAAAAGCGGAAAAACCGGAAGTGGTCACCAAGCCCGGCGAAGTGGTGGTGAGCCGGCGGTTGTATCGTAGCGGGCAGAGCGAATATCTGATCAACGGCCGCGTGGCGCGCCTGCGCGACATTCAAGAGATGTTCATGGGCGTCGGACTCGGACCCGATTCCTACGCGATTATCGAACAGGGACGCATCGGGCAGATTCTCTCGACGAAACCGATGGAACGCCGCGCGATTATCGAAGAAGCCGCCGGCGTGACGAAGTTCAAGACGAAGAAGCGGCTGGCGGAAGCGAAGCTGGAATCTTCCAAGCTGAACTTGGCGCGTGTGAACGACATTGTGCTGGAAGTGGAGAAGCAGCTTGGTTCATTGAAACGGCAGGCGGCGAAGGCGCGGCGGTATTCGGAAATTCGCGAGCAGATGCGCGGAATTGTGCGGCAGATGCTGGCGGGCAAAGCGCGCGAAATGGAATCCGAATCGGCACGGATTTCGAAAGCTCTGGAAGAGTTTGCGGCGGCCGAACTGCAGCATGCGACGGCGATTCAGCAGCAGGAAGGTGAGCAGGACCGGCTGAATCAGCGCGTGTACGAGCTGGATACGGAAATCCGGCAGAACCAGAATCAATTGAATTTGACGGCGCTGGAAGCCGATCGAGCGGAGAACCGCATTTCATTCAACACGCAGCGTGCGGAAGAATTGGCGGCGCGGCGCGGGCAATTGAGCGCGGATATGAGCCAAGTGAGCGCGCAAGCGACGGAATGGCAGACGCGGAGCGCTTCGCAGCAGCAGACCGTGACGATGTTGAAGGAAGAAGCGATAGGGCTGGCGGCTCGCGTGGAAGAATTGACCACACGGGCGGCGACTCGCGCAACACAGATTGCCGAAGCCGAATCGCGAATCGAAACTTTGCGCATGACCGCGACGCAAGCAGGCGACAGCCTGCTGCGTTTGCACGGCGAGCAAAAACAAGCCGAGGAAGCGCTGGTGCACCAGAGCGAAGCTTTGCGGCGGCGCGAGGCGAGCGAACACGAACTGCTCGAAAGCTCGCTTGGCGTGCGGGCACACGCGGAAGAAGCCGCGCACGAACTCGAAGCGGCGACCATGCAATTGAACGCGCTGAAGAAAGAAGCGAGTGATCTCCAGGCGAAGATGGTTGGTCTGCGTGCGGAGCGGGAAGCTTCGATGAAGCAGGCCGAAACGCTTCGTGATTCGCTAGCGGGAGTGCGCGCGCGACATTCGACGCTGACGCAAATTCTGAACGATCGCTCGTATACAGCAGATGCCGTGCAGAAGTTGTTCGCGGCAAATGAACGCGGCGGCGGGCAAGACTTCCGCGCGGTGGGCGTTCTGGCGGATTACGCGGAAGTACCGGAAGAGCACGAGGGCGCAATCGAACAGTATTTGCGCGACGAACTGGAATACGTAGTGGTCGAAACGTTCGACCACGCGCGCGCGGGCGTTTCGCTGTTGCGCGAAGAAGTCGGCGGTCGCGCCACTTTCTTTGTGGATTCGACCAAGAACATGAAGGTCGACGACTACGAGCCGATTATTCCGTTTCGAATGGAAGATGGCGTGGTTTCGCGGATGGACAAGCTGGTGGAGTTCCGCGACCCACTGGGTGCCGCGGCAAAGCAGTTTTTGCCGAGGCTTCGCGCTGCTTACCTGACCGAGTCCGTTGCTGCGGCGGAGCGGCTCGCGAAAGAAAATGTGCAGTACGCCTTCGTCACCCCGGATGGCACTTGCTATCAGGGACGCATGGTTACGGGCGGGCGGCCGGATGAGGCGGGGCCGCTGGGCATGAAACGCGAGCTTCGCGCGCTCGACGCGGAAGTACTCCAACTGGAAACGCGCATGAACGAGATGCACGCGGAGATGGAGCGGATCGCGGCTTCGTTGACGGAAACCGAACAAAGCATCGATGCCATCGCTGCGAAGCAACGCGAAGCGGAGCGCGAGGTAATCAGCGCGACGCACAAGCATCAGGGAACGCAAAGCGAGTTGGCACGACTGGGACTTGAGTTGACTGTCTGCCAGAGCGAACTGACGCGACTGCGCGCGGAAGTGGCAGCGGTCGAAAAGCGCGCGACGATGGCGAAGAGCCAGCACGCCACAGCGGCGGCGACTCGCGCCGAAGCAGAAGCCGAGAGTGCGCGGCTCGCGCTAGAGCTGGCTGATCTGCGCGGGTCCGTTCAGGCCGAGCAGGATGAACTCGCGGCAGGCCGCGCAGAGCTTGCGGCGCGAAATGAGCGGCTCAGCGCGGCGGAGGCGCTGGCTTCACGGCTTGCGGAGGAGCGCGCGGAGCTGGAACGGCGCGAGTCGGCTTTGCGGCAGCAGGAGACTTCGATTGCCGCGGAGACCGAAACACTCGCGGTGCAAAGCGAAGAGCTTGCGCGGCAGCTTGAAGGGTTGAAGGCGGAGAAGGCGCGGCTGGCGACGCGGCAGCAGGAACTCGAGCAGGAATGGGAGGCGGCGCGCACGCGGCTCACGCAGATGGAAGATCATTTGCGAATGGGCCGGCAGTCATTGCAAGAGATGCGCGAGCAGCGGAGCCATGCGGAAGTCGAGCGCGCAAAGAACGAGAGCGACTGGCAGCACTTGCGCGAGACCTGCATGAGCGAAGTGAACGCGCAGCCGGAGGACTTGATCGCCAGCGAAACGGCGTTCATGAGCGGCGAAGAGCTGACGCTGGCCGAAGCGAACTA
>JAFDVY010000042.1 GCA_018268785.1 Acidobacteriota bacterium
CGCACGTCTTTGCCGCTGGCCGCTTCCTTCGCCTTTCGCAAAGCCTCTTCCGTTCCTCCCGTCACAAAGTGAAATGTCGTTCCCCCCTCCATTGCAAGAGGCGCTCTCGCATGATGCGTCAGCACAAAAACCGGCACGTGGTACGGAGGATTGTCGCCCCACCACCCTTTCCACGAATCGCCATCCCACGGCCCTCGCACCGGCCCGAACATATTGCGTCCTAGGATCCATGCACCTAAATTCTCAAACGACTGCTCCGCAAAATCGTTGTCAACTCCTCGCGCGCCGCCTCCTCCTCCGTGCATTTTCTGGAAAACTTCCGTACCGAAAGCCCACGTGTGCAGCCCCATCCCGCGAATCCCAAGCGGGTTCTCCAGATCCTGCCGCACCCCTGCTCCAAATCCGTCCAACGAAACCGAAAACGCCGCTACTCGCACCTTGCTCACGTTTCCCCCTGATCCCCGATCCCTTTCCACAGTACTACAACCGTGTCCTTTGATCTTTCATCAAGGACGCGAAGTTTGGTTCCACCGATTTATCGTCTATCTGAAGTAGCTAAACACCATTTAAAATCAGTATTTTCATATTTACGTTGACATTTGGTAAATACTGCGCTACTATATAGCGTGTTTACATCGAAGCTCGACCTGTCGGCTCCTACGCCAGTTTCCTTTACCCTGAGGGTTCCACCTGAAGGGCATCCCCTTTGTTTTGATAACGATCTGTATTGCCTCTCCTGTAACTCCTTTCTTTTGATAATCATGCGGATTGCCCCGGGGTGGGGGTACAAACCGGCTCAGGCTGCCTCCGCCCGTTCGCTTCCTTCTATCGTTCTTTTTCCGATCCCGTCAACTCATCTCCCGCGTTTTCAATCGTTTGCGCACTCTTTACCCAAACACCCGGAGTGCACCCGCAAGCGTCCTAACTCATTGGGCCGCCATTCCCGGGGTCTCACCACCACGTCGCTCGCCCGCCCTTTGCTGGCTACTGAGGCCTCTGGCCTGAAGACTAGCCCTTCCAGCCCATTGCATCCGTCCACGCTCGGTGGAACAATCTCTTCTGGCAAGGAAACATTCCTGCTCTGCCCGGTGTCTAACACCTCAGAGCGGACAACGGGCTCACCCGCAAGGGTGATTCAGCAGTCGGCCAGGGATCGCAGGCCAGGCCCGCTAGCCATCAGGAGCCGGTTCCCAGCGTTTGCGCACCGGCCCGGAAAGGCATCCAGTGTCCGATTGGGCGAGCGCTCTTTCGTGGGGCCCTGACGAGTCCGAACTCGTCGGCGAACTTCAGTCAGGCTCTGAAGCCGCCTTCGACTGGCTTGTCACTCATTACAACGCCCCTGTCTTCAATCTGATTCTAGGCATGCTCGGCGACGCTTCCGACGCCGCGGATGCAACGCAGGAAGTGTTTCTCAAGGCATTCAAGGGAATCAGAAAATTCCGCGGCGGCAGCTCTCTCAAGACGTGGCTCTATCGCATTGCGATTCGCGAAGCGCTCAACAATCGCCGCTGGTTCAAGCGCCACTTGCAGAAGAATGTCTCGATAGACGCTGAGCCGGAAGAAGGCTACGGGCCGCTGGAAATTGAAGATGAAAGCGCCACGCCGTTCGACCAGCTCGCTTCGCTTGAAATTCAGACTGCCGTGCAGTCCGCTCTCGCGCAAGTACCGGATGTGTTTCGCACGGCCGTCATTTTGCGCGACCTCGAAGGACTGAGTTACGAAGAAGTCGCCGAAGTTCTCGAGTGCAGTGTCGGCACAGTGAAGTCTCGCATCCTGCGTGGGCGCCGCGCCCTGAAGGATTTATTGGACCCGCTCTTGGGGGAAAGTTGTCATGTAACTCACGGGGAGGCAAGCCATGCATTTGCTCCCAATGGCTTGAAGCCCTTTTTCAACGGAGCGAAAGAGGAAGCATCATGAAGTGCGCCACGGTGAAATCTAATCTGGCTGGGTATCTGGACGACGCGCTCGCAGCCGCCGCGAGCAATGCGGAACGCCACGAGATCGGCCTGCATCTGGATTCCTGCGCGTCTTGCCGCGAGGAATTGCAGCGCTATCGCAAGCTGTCTTTGCTTTTGTCGCGCACGTCGCGCGTGGAACCTCCCGCCGATCTGGCCATTCGCATTAAAGTCGCCGCTGCTCAATTGAAGCCTGCAATGACTTGGAAACAACGCATTGCCGCGATGCGCGATCGCATGGAAATTTTGGGCGACAATGTTTTCCGCCCTCTCACAGTTCCCGCGACCGGCGGATTTGTCTCCGCTATTTTGGTCTTTGTCGTGATGCTGCACATGATGGTTCCCGGAATTTCCGTCCAAGCCGTGCAAAACGACGTTCCGCTGAATCTCATGCAGCCTGCGGAACTCATCGCGCTCTCCGACAATCCCGGTAGTTGGGCGCCCGTTCAGCATGAGACCGAACTTTCTCTGCCGCATGGTTTGCTCATTGACGTTACCGTTGACCAGCATGGCCAGATGCTCGATTACCAGATCCTCTCCGGGCCGGACAGCCAGGACATGCGCCATCAGTTGAATCAGATGCTGATCTTCTCGCGCTTTCGCCCGATGATGAGCTTCGGGCGGCCTGCTACGGGCGGCCATGTGATCCTGAGCTTCAGCGCTGTTCACGTCCGCGGCTAGTCGGTTTGATCCCGGCCCGTCTATCGAAGATGCCCGCGAAAAGTTTCCTGCCAATCTTTTTGGCGCTCGTTTTATCTTTCCTGATTTTTCCAGCGAAACTGTTTTCGCAGCAAACTCCCGGCCCCGACGAAAAAGTTCTTCTCGATGCCGTCAATCACGAACGCGCCGGAGAAAAACTTCCGCCGCTCAAGTGGGACGCGAATCTTGCCGCGGCGGCTCGCGATCACGTCCGCAAAATGACTGAGCGCAACCGCCTCTCGCATCAGTTTTCCGGCGAACCGAGTTTGACCGCGCGCGCCAGCGGCGCCGGCGCGCGATTCAGCATGGTCGCGGAAAACGTCGCGGAAGCTCCTAACGTCAGCGAGCTTCACATCGGCTGGATGAATTCGCTCCCGCACCGCGCCAACATCCTGAATCCAAAATTGACCGCGATTGGCATCGCCGTGGAAATGCGCGGCGAGCAATATTTTGCCGTGCAGGATTTTTCAACCGCAGTCGGCGCACTGAGCAGGGAAGAGCAGGAAAAGCAGGTTGGAGCCCTGTTGCAAAAGCTCGGATTGAAAATCGCGTCCAGCTCCGAGGAGGCGCGCAAGGCTTGCGATTCCGGTTCAGGATATTCCGGCGCGCGGCCGATGGCGATTCTGCATTTTGAAACGCCGGACCTGAATCAATTGCCGGATCAAGTTGCGGACACAGTTAAGAAAGGCGCGTATCGAACTGCTGCCGCCGGGGCTTGCAGCGTCAAAGCGACCGACGGCTTCTCGCATTTCCGGATTGCGATTTTGCTTTATGGAACCGGCGGCTAGTCGATGCCGTGGATTCTCAAAGTCACGAGCTGATCGATCGTGAGTTCTTTTCCGGTCCGCGATTTCATGCTGGCGATGAATTCCGGCGTGACTCCGTGAATGCGCATGGCGATGAGTTGATCCGGTTCGGGGTGCTTGTAGCCGAGCGATTCGACTTTTTCGATGAACTCCGGCGAAACGCCGTGAATGCGGAACGCAATCAGTTCTTGCAGTTCGACTTTATCGTAGCCGTCCTTCTTCAACTGCAAGATCCATTCCGGAGTGGCTCCGTGGATGCGCATCGCGATGAATTCGTCCTGGTCCGGCGTGTAACCTGCGTTGCGGACCGCGCGAACGAATTCTGGCGTTACGCCGTGAATGCGAAATGCGACAAGTTTGTCGCTGTCGTTCGTTTTTAATCCTTCGGCGGCCATGTCTTTTACGAATCTGGAATCGACGCCAAAAATGCGGAACGCAATCAGTTTTTCCGTGTCCAGATTGCTGAGATTCAAGCCCTTCATCTCTTTGGCGAAACTCACGCTCACATCGAAAATCGCCATGGACATCTGTTTTTCGGGATCGATCTTAAAGCCGGCCGCGGCCATGTTGTCGGCGTATTTCCCATCGGGAAAAAAATGAAACACGCCGGCTCCCTCCGAATCTTCGATGTAGCCTTCGCACTCGAAGCGGCCCGCATCGCGGCGGATGGTGAATTTGACGTCGTGTTTGGCTTTGATGGAGAGGTCGAGTCCTTCAAATGCATTGGGCGACCAATCCGATTCGTGATTGTTGTTGTGGCCCTTCCAGTGTTGGAGGAGCGCGAAGCGGACTTTCCCCGTTTCGTCGCTTGGTTGGATGGTCCAGCTTCCGTTTTGCGGCTGGGTCTCCGACGCGAAGAGCGCGAGCGCGCAAACCAGGCCGATTGCGGACACAACAATAGCTGCTACGAGTTTTTTGGGACTCATACGGTCTCCTCCAGATAAGTTTTTCGGACTAGAAAATGTTTGCGTGCTTCAGCTGAATGAGTTTCTCCATGCTCAAATTGCTGAAGCCGTGGCTCTTCGCCTCCCGGATAAATTCGGGAGTGATGCCCATGATTTTTGCTTCCGTGGCTTCTTCGGCGTTGAGCTTGTAGCCTTCCGCCGCGAGCGCTTTTACGTACTCGGCGCTTACGCCCTGAAGTTTCATTCCGACAATTTCGTCGGCGTTAGGATTGAAGCCAAGTTCGCGCATCTGTTTCACATATTCCGGAGTCACGCCCTGGATTTTCATGCCCATGATTTCATCCGCATTCGGATTGAAGCCGAGATCGCGGATCTGTTTTACGTATTCCGGCGTAATGCCCTGAATCTTCATGCCGGTAATTTCATCGGCGTCGGGCTTGAAGCCTAGCGCGCGAATTTGTTGCACGTATTCGGGGGTCACGCCCTGAATTTTCATTCCGACGATTTCATCGGCGTTCGGATTGAAACCAAGGTCGCGGATCTGTTTTACGTACTCGGGGGTGACGCCTTGAATTTTCATTCCAACGATTTCGTCGACATCTGGTTTGAAGCCGAGGTCACGGATTTGTTTGATGTATTCCGGCGTGACGCCTTGAATCTTCATTCCGAGGATCTGGTCGCCGTCCGGCGCGTAGCCCATGTCGCGAATGGACTTGATGTATTGCGGCGTAACGCCTTGAATCTTCATTGAGACCAGTTCATCGGGATCGGGTTTGAATCCTGCCGCGACCATTTCCTTGACGTATTCGGCGGTGACGCCCTGAATTTTCATGCTGACGAGCTGGTCCACATCGAGATGATCGAGGCCGACGGACTTCATTTCTTCGATGTAAGAAGATTTGGCCGATGATTGCGCCGGAGCCTGCGGATCCGGCTGCGCTTCGGGAGCAGAGTTTGGATCCGGCGCAACGACCATGCTAGCGAGAACTCCGGGCGAAGAAATTCGAGCAGGTGTAACGGTTGCTGTTGCAGCGTGTGCGGTCCGCGCAACGGGCGCGAGCAACACCTTTTCAATTCGTGCAGCGGCGGCTGGGTGCGAAACTCCCCAGAGCAGGGAAGCGGCAATAGCGGCGGCGCCGAAGCAGACGAATCCCGCGCCGAGTCCCGCAGTGCGATTCTCGGCGGTGTGACGCAAGCCGAGAATCCGGGAAATGCGTGCGGCGAGCGGACCGCCGTTTGCAGCGACGCTGAGCGCGGGAGTGGCACGCCATTCTTCCATGGTGGTGAGGGCGCGCGCGTAACCGAGATGATTGCCGCAGGCGGCGACAGCGACGTCGTCGCAGCAGTTTTCGCGCTCGATACGCACGCGCCTGTTCAGCCACCAAACCGCCGGGTGGAAAAAGAGAATCGATTCCGCGACAACCTGGAAAAGATTGACGAAGGAGTCGAAGCGGCGAATGTGCGCGAGTTCGTGGGCGATGACGGCTTCGATTTGGTCTTCGGTGAGGCCGGTGAGCGCGCGAACGGGAAGCAGAACGACAGGCTTGAACCAGCCGATGACGGCGGGAGCATCGAGCCAGCGACATTCGCAGAATTGAATTACACGCTGCAGGCCGAGGCGCTTTTGCAGTTCACGGCATTTTGCGAGCAAAGCTGGCGCGACGGAGACGGATGCGGCGCGGCGGAGGCGTTCGAGATAGATGAGGCTGCCCGCAGTGCGAAGCGTGAAGAAAAGGACTCCAACGAGCCAGAATTCGACAAGCAAAGGCAGCGTTTGCGCGGAGAAGGTTTTTGCTGCTGGCGCTCCGGCGAGAACGGGTTGTACGGTTTGCGCGAAGATGGCTTTTTGCGCGAAAGCGATCATCGGCGTGGCGGCGTTTTCCGTGGCGCGCATCGCCGATTGAGAATTCAACAGCAGAACAAACGTGATTGCGACGGATGCGACCATAGCAACGAGCGTGAGTACGCCGACGACGTAACGGGCGGAGGCGCGACGGAGCAGCGCCATGGTGATGGACGCGATTGCGACGAGAGCGAAGCCCTGCCAGACGAAATGGAGCAGAGACCAACCGAGGGTGCGCAGCGTTTCGGGAGAGAAACTATTCGACAAGCCGGTCATTTCTGCTTCCTTTCGTATTCGTCGAGCAAACGGCGGAGTTCCTTGAGTTCTTCCCTGGAGCTGCGATGGCCGGCTAGCGCATGGAGCATCAGCTCGCTGGCGGAGCCCTGGAAGACGCGCTGCATCACGTCCACGGCGAACTGCTGCTTGGTCTTCTCCGCTGGCGCTCCTGCTTCATAGACGTGGGCGCGCTGCGTTTCGCTGCGGGTCACGAGGCCCTTGGCGGTCATGATCTGCATAAGCTTTAAGACGCTGGTGTAGCCAAGTTGTTTTACCTCGCTGAGGGCATCGTGGACTTCGCGGACGGTGGAAGGCCCGCGAGACCAGAGAACCTGGAGGATCTCCAGCTCGGAGGGGGTTGGGTTATTTTGTGCTGTAGCTTTCATGAAAGGGAGCCTACTACGAAGGATTTCGTATTGTCAACGAAAATCTTCGTAGTTTGGAAAAATAATTGGAGTCGCCATACTGCTCATCAGAAGGAAGCGCCAACTTTTGGGCAGGAATAGGCGACGACTGGAGGTGTTAAAATCAAAGAGTGTCATGGTTCCCCGGTTTTTACCGGCTGTGAACTGCACTTGAGGATGAACAAAGAATATGAAGTTAAAGGCAGGGTTCATAAGCTAGAGCAGCGTAAAGTTTGGAACATAGGCTTAGACCACATACCCAATCGCGATTGCTTCGATGTAGAGTTTTCTCCTTCCGGCCAAATCCTGCGAGAAACAACCTACAATATGGGAGGAGCTGTAATTGGTTCCGTGCATTTTCTTTATAACGAATCCGGAAAGACAAATCGCTCGCTGGAATTCGACAGTGCTGGAAGACAAATCCACAGCAATGACTTTGCGCACGAAGCTGAAGGAAATCGGCTTATAACAATCAGTAATACCGATGGTAAGTTCGCGGGTCGCACCATTGAAATCTACGAAGGAGAACTCCTGCTGTCCTTCCGCTCCTACGATGCTGAGAATCTTCTGAAAAGAGAAAAGGTTTTTCAGTACGGAAGCAAACTTCAAAGCTCTGATTCGCGGTACTACCTACGAGATGGCACGATAGTCGAGCAGTGGCTATCGAGTTACGACGCGGAAGGCAGGATTGCGGAGACGTACGGTCTGAAACGGGACGGCAATCCGCTTGGAGATGGGAAGTACAAGTATGAGTATGATTCTGAGGGGCGTGTCAGCAGGCTTTGGACTTTCAACGACACTGTGCCGGAACAGCCGGCTACTGGAATCAAGATATTCGAATACGAGACGGATGAATTTCAGAATTGGATGACAAGACGCGAGTTCTATCAGTCACGCGGGGATTCAAAGTGGTCGATGAAGATCACCAGCCGAAAGCTCACCTATTATCTGCCATACCTTGTTGTACCTGATTAGTCCGCTAATCGGACGTGTTCGCACAGTCTCTACTCAGTAAAGAGCGGCCGCTTTACCAAATGGTCTTGATCCCGGCAGATTGGAGGCGCCGATCGCGCGTTATGAGAGGCATACCCAGATGCACAGCGGTAGCAGCGACAATGCGGTCAGGCATATCCGGTACGACGTTGCGCGGAATACTCTCCAGCGCGTTTGCCACGGAGGTGTCTACTGGACTATGGCCAGTCCAGCATTTTGGTCCGCCAGCGTATCGCGAAGGCGCTGAAGGGCTGAAGCAGGAATCCTCTTCCTTTCCACCAGATAGACTGCCTCAATCACGGATATGGCCGAAACGCGAACGCGATGGCCAAGTCTCATCGCTTCTTCTATTGCTGTGCGGGCTACAGAAGAGAGTTCTGCGGAATTTTCCAAATACCAGAGTACGGCATGAGTATCGAGCACAGCACTCATAGCTTGATAACACGCGGAAAGTTGCCCCACATTTCACGGCGTGCTTCGGCGATATCCTCTTCCGTGACATGAAAGTTCAAATCGGACCATAAACCAAGGAGGCTTCTGAGTGGTTTTTGGGGGCCATCCTCCCCTTTCAAAGAAACCACAAAGTCCAACACTTCTTTCTGTTTTTCGGGAGGCAGATCGCGGAGTTTATCGAGAACCTGTTGCTCAATCGTCATTTTGGCCCCTTTCCTGACGCAGTTCTGAAATGATTCCAGAGTCAGATCTTAGGCGGCTTGACATAGTCAATGATAGGAATTCTAACATGCTGAGACGAAGCATTGGTGGCTATGGGCGAAATCAGCAACTACTTCTTGAGCATTTGGATTTCGTAGTGTTGCTTTGAGACGGAGCCGTTGTTGAGGTGCATTTCCGAGTCGAGAGAAAGGTTGACGGGGCAGCCTTTTGCGTTGACCCAGACGGTGCCTTTTTCGAAGCCGCCGTCGCCGAGAGTGGCCTTGTAAAGGCCCGCTTCGGCGGTGTTGCCGCGCGAAGTGTCGATGGAATACTGCGCCGCGTCGTAGCCGTTCATTTTGCCCATGCCCTCGCGGACCATGGCGGAGCTGTGATTCACGAGCGCAATCGTGCTGGACATTCCGGAAATTGCCATAAGGCCGGTCCAAGCGGACTGCCAGCTTTCCTTGTCGGATTTCGCGCCTTTTATTTCGCGGGTTGCATATTTATTTTTTGAGCTGCCCGTGATGGTGTCTGGGGTAATGTCCGCATCCTGGAGGAGATTGTCGTCGTCCGTGTCCTTCTTGTAGGTGTAATGGAACGATTCGGTGGGATTCTGGATGCTTTCGATGACGCAATTAAGGTTGAGGTCGAAGTCGTTGCTATTTTTTGAAGCAGCAGACGAAGCGCTGGATTTTTCTTCTCTTCGCTCGTGGGAAGGCCCCAGTTTGCAACCAAGAGCGAAGATCAGCAGGAAGGCCGTGGCTGGCAAGACAAAAAAACGAAGCCGGGAATTGGCGTTCATCGAATTTGCTCCCGTCAGGGATGTGCCGACGCGGCAGATTATAGCGCCATAGTGGAATATCGCGCGTAACGGATTTAAGAAGCAGTTGTCACGGGTGCAATCCTGTTGTAGAGTTCTGGTTATGAAGTTCCTCGTCTATTCGTATTATTGGCGATTTACGGACCACTCTAAAACGTGGCGAGGGGCATCTCTGTAATCAGAAGCACAACGAGAAGAGTTTCGGCCCACTCGCACAGAGTGGGCCTTTTTATTTTGGGCGAAGGCCCGAGGAGCACTCGCAATGGTTATTTCGATGAAACGGCATGCGACGCGGCAGGAGATCGACGAAGTGACGGACCAAGTGAAGCGATTCGGCTACAAAGTGCACTCGATTGAAGGCGAAGAGCGCGTGGTGATCGGCGTGGTTGGCGTGGGCGACGTGACGGCGTGTCTGGAGAGCGTGGAGGCGATGCCGCAGGTGGAGGCGGTGACGCGGATTACGGCGCCATACAAATTTGTGAGCAAAGAGTTTCGCAAAGAGAAGACGCGAATTCGCGTGAACGGCACGGAAATTGGCGGAAATGAGTTTGTGGTGATGGCGGGACCGTGTTCCGTGGAAAGCGAAGAACAGATTTTACGGGCAGCGGAAGGCGTTGCAAAGGCCGGGGCGAAATTGCTGCGCGGGGGCGCGTTCAAGCCGCGAACTTCGCCCTACGATTTCCAGGGGATGGAAGAAGAAGGCTTGAAGCTGCTGCAAAAGGCGAAAAAGCAGACGGGACTGGCGATTGTGACGGAAGTGATGAGCGACCGCGATGTGGATCTGGTGGCGCACTACGCGGACGTGCTGCAGATCGGCGCGCGCAACATGCAGAACTTCGTGCTGCTGAAGGCGCTGGGAAAATGCGGGCGGCCGATTTTGTTGAAGCGCGGGTTGAGCAGCACGGTAAAAGAGCTGTTGATGAGCGCGGAATACATTGTGGCGCACGGAAATCCGGAAGTGATGCTGTGCGAGCGTGGGATTCGGACGTTCGAAACGATAACAAGGAATACATGCGACATTGCCGCGATTCCGGCTCTCAATGAATTAACGCACTTGCCGGTGATTCTGGACCCGAGCCATGCGACGGGGAAGCGGTCGCTTGTGCCGGCACTGGCACGCGCAGGCGTGGCGATTGGCGCGGATGGCTTGATCGTGGAAGTACATCCGGCGCCGGAGAAAGCGATCAGCGACGGCGCGCAGTCGCTGGATTTGGGGCAGTTCGAAAAGATGATGAATGAACTCAAGCCATATGTGGAATTGTGGAAGGATACGCGGCCACAGGCAGTAGCAGCGGCGAATTAACGAACAGATTCAGAAAATGGCGGATTGCAGGCCGGTGCTTGACACGCGGGTGCCGCAGGCATAGTCTCGCGTCGGTTGTCCCTACTCCTTCGTTGAAACCTAGGCCAAGTTGAATCATTCCCCCGGCGGTCGGGGCATTTCGCGTCTTGAGGAGAAATACATGCGCAAGAGAATCATGGGGATTGGAGTGGTGGTGTGTTTTTGCATTGGTGCGATGGCTGGGCTGAGCCAAAAGGCTTCGGCGCAGGCAGCCGCGGAGAAACCGGCGATGTTTACGTTCGTAATGGAATGGGATGTGCCGCGAGCCATGTGGCCGGAATATGAAAAGCAGATGGCGACGACTGGCGAGACGTTGAAGAAAGGCGTCGAGGACGGAACGCTGATCTCGTACGGAATGTTCTCGACGGTGACGCATCAGGAAGGCAGCGCGAATCATGGGACGTGGATGACGTCGAGCTCGATTGCGAACCTAATGAAGATGCTTGATGTGTTGCGGGCTTCGCCGGCTTCTACGTCGCCGGTGGTCTCGGCTTCGAAGCACTGGGACTTTATGTTGTCGAGCAGGGACTATGCAGCTCACTCCGGCACGTTCACGAATGGCTATTTGCGAGTGGCGACGTGGATCGGAAAAGAAGGAGCTAGCGATCCCGGCGGAAAAATCGAAAAAGCCAGCATGGTCGCGCTGTGTGAAAAATTGATGGCAGACGGCGCGTTGCACGCGTATACGATTGATCGCGAGGTGATTCACTCGATGGATCCGAATGCGTTCTTCGTGGTGCTTGTCACGAACGGCGCGGAGGGATTGGACAAATTTAACGCGGCGGTTGACGACATGGGAAAAAACAATCCGACGGCACTCGCCGCGTTTCGCTCGTTGATCGCGGACACGGGGCATCGCGATATGCTGGCGAAGGTCATCACCACGACGCACAAGTAAATCGGCAGGATCGATCCTTAATAGAATAAGACATGCCAAGAGCGCGGTGGCCCGAGAGGTCGCTACGCTCTTGTCGTTTAGTGCGGCTTTTCATCTCAATTTGTCTACTGGAATGACTATTAGCGTAGTGGTTTGCGCACGTAGTCGTTTCAGGATATCTTCATCCCCAACTATTCCAATCGAGGCCGCCTAATGCGCACTGGATTTTCTATCGCTATCGCTTTCACCGTGGGATTCTTATGTCCGTTGCCCGATTGCGCGCAGACCAAGAAACCTTGCGATCTGGAGAGATTTGCTTCGAATGCGACGGTACTCTACGAGGCGGCATCTGCTTCCAGTATCTCGGCCAAGTCGGGAACGGATGTCGTTGTTTTCTGTGATGAGGAGGAATATGCATTCGATGCGGAGGGGCGGTCGGTACATTCCACCTATATCGTCTACAAGGTTCTGACGCAGAAAGGCAAAGACGATTGGGATGGAGTTTCCGAGCAATGGGAGCCGTGGCATGAGCAGAAACCTGAATTTCGTGCGCGGGTGATTGCCGCCGGGAACATCAGTAACTGGCTTGACCAGAACAGCATTGCGGATTCTCCCGCAGGCGACAATGACGAAAAAATATACAGCGACAGAAGAGAGGCGAAAGCTCCGCTACCGGCTGTCGGAATAGGTTCCGTTGTGGAACGGGAAACGATTGTCAAAGAAATGAGCCCGCTTTTCGCCGCCGGCACGATCCATTTTAGTTCGATGGGGAGATACGTGCCCGTAGTTGAATCGCGGTTACTCGTCCAGTCAACTTCGTCTTTGCCGATCCAATACAAAACGGAACTACTCCCGGATATAAAGATTGAGAAAAATGAAGCGAATGGAACCATCCAATACATATTTACCCAAGAAGCGATGGAAGCTTTGGAGGATTCTGAGAATTATTTGCCGAGCGATATACCGGCGTTCCCCAAGATCATCTTTTCTACTGGCAAGTCCTGGCAGGAAGTTGCAAGAACCTACAGTGATATTGTAGATAAGAGGATTGCCGCAGCCGGGTTGCAAACCACGATAGCGACCATTACTAAAGGCCACTCGACCCGTGAAGAAAAGCTTTCAGCCATTCTCGAATATTTGAGCAAGGAGATTCGCTATACAGGCGTTGAGTTTGACGAAGCCTCCATGGCGCCACATTCTCCAGCGGAAACACTAAAGCGCAAATATGGCGACTGCAAGGACAAGTCCACACTTCTTGTAGCTTTATTGCGAACGGCGGGAATTCCAGCTTATGTCGCTTTGCTGAATGCAGGCGATCGGGAAGATATTCCCGAATCTCTGCCAGGCATGGGGCAATTTGATCATGCCATCGTCTATGTTCCGGGGACGCCCCAATACTGGATAGATGCAACCGATGAGTATGCGCGGCTTGGTCAGGTCCCAGGTCCCGATCAAGGGAGGCTGGCATTGGTGGCTAGCCCCGATACGGACGGCCTGAAAAGAACCTTCGAAGCATCTTCGAGGGAGAACAGGATTGTGGAGAAAAGGGAATTCGATCTTGCGGAGAGCGGACCCGCGCGGATTGTGGAAGTGACGGAGCCCGAAGGCGTCTATGAATCGAACTACCGGAGCTATTACGCAGACCAGGAGAATAAGGACGCGAAGAAGTCGTTGACCGACTACATCAAAAGCGAATACCTTGCGGACAAGCTGGAAAAGACAGAACGAAGCGACCCAAAAAATCTTTCCAAGCCTTTTCGTCTAAGTATCGAGACAGGGAAAGGGAAGAGGGGTTCCACTGACCTCGATTCGGCGGTCGTCGCAATAAGGTTGGATTCCCTATTCAGTCGCCTCCCCGACGAATTTGAAACAAAAGAGGATGAGAACGAAAAAAAATCACAGGCTGAAGCGGAGAAACCCAAGAAGCCCCGTACAGCCGACTACCAGTTGCCCAAGATGTTCCTGGTGGAGTGGCAATACACGATCAAGCCGCCCCTCGGATTTCAAGTGAAGACTTTGCCTGCGGCCAAGAAGTTGCAGCTTGGTCCGGCATCGCTGACTGAGGAATTTTCTCTGGAAAAGGACGGCACGGTTCGCGGAATCTTAGTCTTTGACTGCGCAAAACGGCGTTTTACCAGTGCAGAAGGGAAAGAGCTACGCGAAAAGGTAGTTCAAGCTAAAGATGCCGAACCGATTTTTATTTACTTTGAACCCGTCGCACAGGCTCTTCTTACCCAAGGGAAAGTAAAGGAATCCTTGCAAGCAAGCCGGGATTTGATTTCCGCGCATCCAAAGGAGGCTTTGCACCATTTACAGATAGCGCGGACTCTTTTAGCCGCCGGCCAGGGAGAAGCGGCACGAAACGAAGCGCGCCTTGCAACCATGCTTGAACCAAATTCCGCGCTGGCTCAAAAAACCGCGGCAGAGATTTTTGAGTACGATTTGGTTGGCCGCAAGATGAGGCCCGGAAGTGACCTGAGTGCGGCGGAAGCGGGATACAGGAAAGCGGAGAAGCTGGACCCCGATGACAAGAGCGTGAAAGGAGATCTCGCAATTTTGCTGGAGTACAACGACGAAGGGGAAAGATACGGCATCGGGGCCAAATTGAAAGAAGCGGTGGACGAGTACAAGAAATTGAGTGGCGAAGAGCTTGAGGGCATAGGCCTCAAGAACAATCCGCCCTTTGCGATGTTTTACGGGGGCGAGTTCGCGGAAGCCAGGAGTTATGCGGAAAAGCTTAATCCACAATTGAACGCACTCATAGTCGCTGTTGAGTCGCTTGCAAAGGGCGCACAAGCGGGAATTGTAGAAGCGCACAAACGGACCACATCGGAAGATGACTTCAAACGTGTCGTCAAGACGGCAGGCGATATGGTCATGCGGCTGAGGAAATTTGAGATTGCAGCGGATCTCGAAGAGGCGGGAGCGGCAGGATCGAACGCCTCAAACATCATGGCTCTTGCCTCTATGCTGCGAAAAGCAAAGCCAAGGGAAACGTTGAAGTATGCGGATGATCCCGCAAGTTTGGCGATGAAGTACTTTGCCGATCTTCTTGACGGACGAATAACCAATGAAATAATGGAGAAAACGTTAAGCAAGAACGCAAGAATAGTGACCGAGCGGCAGGACAAAGAAGAATTCAAGAAATTGGCCAACGTTCGGCGAGATGTTCGGATCTCCTTGCAAAGGAGCGGGCTGCCTGTCGACGCGATGATAGACGCCGTGTTGGCAAGGATGGAACCAAAGACAGAAGGCAATGACGCGACTGGCTATCGGGTGACACTGCGAGCGATGGGAGTAAGGCCAATAACGAACTTCATTGTGAAGGAAGACGGACACTACAAGTTGCTGGATTCGGGAGAGCGGCCCAATTCCATAGCGCTTGAAGCTCTGGATAGAGTCAAAGCCGGGGATCTCCCTGGCGCACGCCAGCTGCTTGATTGGGTTCGGGAAGAGCAATCCATCGCGGGGGGAGATGATCCTCTTGCAGGATACGCGTTTCCTCGCATGTGGACAAAAGGGAAGGAAGGCGATGCAGAGCAAATCAAATTGGCTACGGCCGCCCTTCTTGCGGAAACCAGTGAAACTGCCAAAGAAGGGCTGGAAATTCTAGAGCCTGCCTCTGAAACAGTCAAAGACGAAGCAATACTGGTGAACATTCGAACGGCGCTTCTTTACGGCTACAGCAATCAAGATAATTTCGCAAAAATGTTCCAGGTTGCCTCTCAGCTGTCGCAGACCTATCCCGAATCGAAAAGATTATTTCTGGATCAAGAGTATGCCTTGAGAGGACTTGGCAAGTTTGTGGAAGCGGACCGACTTGCCGGTGAAAGACTAAAGAGAGACGAGGCTGACCTCGACGGACTCAGAGCCATGCAACGAAATGCAGTAGCCGCGGGCAAATACGACGATGCCAGGGAGAGGGGTATACAAATTGAGAAAATTGGAAAGGCGGAAGCTCTCGATTTGAACGGGATTGCTTGGAACGCGCTTTTTACGGGGAAGGTTGGAGAGTCGGACCTCGAATACACGCGCAAAGCGACGCAATCGAGCCAGAATGATGCGTCGGTCTTGCATACACTAGGCTGCGTCTACGCCGAGCTTGGGAGAACGAAGGAAGCGCGTGAGGTCTTGATTCAGGCGATGGATTTGCTGCACCTCTATGAACCGGATGGAAATTATTGGTATGCCTTCGGAAGAATCGCAGAGCAATTCGGCCTGAACGACGTCGCCGCCGGCGACTACAAGCGCGTGGAATCGCCCAAGAAGCCTTGGATGATTCCCGGATCCTCCTACCAATTAGCCCAAATACGTTTGAAGGCAATGAACCAATAGGCATGCGTGTCTCCCAACTCGCGAAACACCAGGCTCAGATTCGCTATTCCATCTCAATGAATCTTGCGCTCCACGGCGAGACGCTCAAATCAAGCCGGGCGAGGCAGATGGGAAGGCTGAACCGGCGAGGTCCAACGCTGCCGGGATTGATGTAAAGGACGCCGTCTTTTTGGAATTGTTTGGGCTGGTGAGTGTGGCCGCTTAGGACGATGTGGATACCGGATGCGGCGGGGTTCAGGCCGAGATCGTTCAGATTGTGAATGAGGTAGAAGGTTGCGGCGGAGGTTTCGACAAGCTCGGTTTCATTCAGTGCGGAACACCAGCTTGCCGTGTCCACGTTGCCGCGAATGGCGATGACTGGCGCGATTTTTCGCAGCTCGTCGAGGATTTCCAGTTTGCCAACGTCGCCTGCATGGAAAATCAGTTCCGACCCGCGCAACGCTTCGATCGCTTCTGGCCGCAGGAGTCCGTGGGTATCGGAAATCAGGCCGATTAGTTTTGCGTCGATTTTCTTGGTTGTCATCGTTCGCGGTGAGATTCGTGATGCTATTGCTGCGCGCTTTTCTGGGCGGATGCAAGATTCTCCGCCGCGAAACGTACTGCCGCCTCAAACAGCGCGACTCGCGGATAATGATTGTGATTCGCAAAGGCTTTTATGGATTGCTCGGCAACATTTTCGTAGTTCAATGCGACAGCAAGATGGTCTGCGTGCAAAGTTCCAAGATAATTTCCGCCGGGGATGAGCGCATCAGACTGCAAGAGCTGGCTGTCGGTACGAGGATCGTAGGCCGTGAGCAGTTTCCAGGCTTCGAGCAGCATTTTGGATGTCGTCGTTTCATCGGAAACCGCCGCCAACGAAAAAGAGGGAACAAGCGGGTCGGGATGATCCTGCAAGAATCGCTTTCGCACGTCCCTGCGCAGGCTCTTGAATGCATCGGCGACATTTCCATCGCAAGTTCCAAGCTTCAACATTCCCGCGTAACGCTGCGCAATTTCCGGCATGGTTTCCGCTATGGGGGAGCCGCCAATCGCTCCCGCAACCGTAACATGCGCGGCGATGGCGTTGCGTGCCTGCGGATCGCTCGCGAGCGCTTCCTGCACGTCCGGCGAACCTTTGCTGTAGGAGACGACGATATATTTACGCGCATCGCCAGCCATCTTTTCGCGCAGGTAAGAGGCGATTTTTGCGCCGTTGTTTGTGGAAGTGTCATTCGGTGCCTGAAAAAAGTCCACGGTTATTCCGTGTTTTTCCTGCAAATGCTTTTGCCCATCCTGAAACGCCTCCGTGTTGGCCTGGCAGGACGAGAGCACGCCGGGAACGACGAGCACGCGATACTTCTTCAACTCCAGATCGCTAATCTCCGCAACTTTGCCGGATGGAGCATCCGCTGCAGGAACATTCAAGTAATCGCCGCATGCGCCCCAGTTGCCGCCATCGGGATTTTCGCCTTGCAGGACCGAACAGAATTCGCTGGAAAAGGAAGCCGACAAATCCTTGCCCGATTCGGCGAGTTTCAAAATCAGAACCTGTCCGTTCGAATGAAACGACCCGCCCGTTGCGGTTTTCGCTTCCTGCATCGGTTTGTCCGGCAAGAAATGCATCACTTGGGCGACTAAACCGGTGCTCGACAAAGTCTTCCCGACGTAATCGCGCTCCGCATCGATATTCGGATCGATTTTGTGCGTGATGCCGTTGTTGCGCTGGTCGCGCTCAAAACCAATGTCATGAGTCGCGGCGCCAACCCAAACCGTTTCTCCATTCACCTGGAAGGGCGCTTTCCACACGCGCAAGTGATTCCGGGACGCCACCACCGAAATCGGTTCGGCGTGCGCCCATCCGTAGTCCTGGGGCCGGCCAAACAAATAGAGCTGGCTCATCGGCATCGTCAAGTAGGATTCTTTCGAAAGGCTGCCGATGATCCCGTGCAGCACCGTGTCTTTTACATCGGCGTCCACTTTTACCCAGCCGGCGGTTGTAAACACGCGCTGCATCCCGGTTTCGCTGCCGAGAATCAGAAAATTCACCATATCGCCTGGGTTGCCTTCTTTGTCTCCGATGCGGCGCGGAATTTTCTCGAACAGCGCATTGTCAATTCCAGGCAGGGAAGTCACCAGCTGCGCCACAACGCGCGGGACAACGCCCGCCCCAGTTTCCGCGGCGTACACGTCCACATGAACCGAATACGATCCATCCGCCGAATCGTTTTTCCCCTGATTGACGCCAACTGCCAGCCGCCCTGCTACCGGCGCGAGCACATCGCGCTGCGCCCCAATCAAAAACGTCTCCGCCGTGTCCGGGTCTCCGATGCGCCCGATCACCGCGCCGCGTCCCGCGCCATTGAACGGCAACTGCCGCAACAAATCCTTAAACCCGCGCGACACGCCTTCCGGTCCGTTTTCTTCTTTCGCATCGGCGTAACGCATGCTGCCAGTCGCTGTGACCATGACGTGTTCGCCCGGCTGCAAATCAATGTTTGTATCGGTCCAGTGCGAGTCGCCCTTCAACGTGAAGTCTTTGGAAAGACGTTTTTTGCCGGAAGGAGTTGCAGCGGTGGCCTGCGATTTTGAAGAATCCATCTGCGTTGCAACAGGCGGCGTTCCCGGATCGCCCACCAACTGGGCGCGAGCCACGCTTCCCAGCCACAAGGCGGGTAAAACAAACGCGAGCAGGAGCCGCAAGATAAAGGAAGAGACTTTCGGCATAGGGCGAGCCATCCAGAATCGCTTCGGGCGCATCCTCACTTAAACAGATGCAAGCCAGGGAAGCAAGAGTTGGACTCGATTCGCCGCGCTTTCCTTGACTCGCGCCGTAGGCGCTTGTAGATTGGCAGAAAGCCGAAAAGTGCAGCGAAGCGCCGCAAAGATACTTGTATTGAGAGAGTACACTGAACCGCTCACACCGCCGCAGGGAAGGTTCGGGCAGGGAAAAAGGCCGAAATGAAAAGTGGATCTCGAATCTGGGTGGCGTTGCTGTGCGCGGGTTTGTTGTCGCCGTTTGTGGTATCCGCGCAAAAGCAACCTCCGATCAAATATGAGAAGTTGCCCGAAACCCGGGTGACCGTGGACGGCAGCGAAGCGATGTTTACGACGATGTGCGCGCTTCTGGCAGCCGGTTATCAGGCCGATGTGAGCTCGGAAAAGTGGGCTCCGATGCGCGCGCAATTGCGCGAGAGGTTGCAGCACCAGCAGGGCCCGGCTGTCGAAGTCCTTCGCAACTTCTATCAGCAGCATGAACTCGCCGACGCCGGCGCCATGCTTTCCCGCTACATCTGGTTTGGGCTCGTGAGCGGCCCTGCGCCGGACTTCAAGTCCACGCTTCGCCGCGACGAACTGCCTCCGGAAGTGATTGCCCTCGAAGGCTTCCAGGAAATCCTCGCAAACTATTACAAGGAGCAAAAAATCGGCGAACTCTGGCGCCAGGTTCAGCCGCTCTACAACCGCGAAATCGAAAAATTGCACGACGAGGTCGCGGACATCGTGTTTGTCTCGTCCGGCTATCTACGCGAAATTCTCGAACCAGAAAACCCGCGCTCGTTCACCATCATTGTTGAACCGCTCGTTGGCCGCATCACGAACGTCCGTAATTTCGGCGATCATTATTCGCTCGTGCTGAGCGGCGCGGACGCCCTGCCTACCGACGTCGTGCGCCACGCGTTCCTGCATTTCCTGCTTGATCCGCTTCCCTTGATGTACCCGCATGTCGTGGCCGCCAAGCGGCCCATTTACGACATAGCCGCAAAAGCGCCGCAACTTGCGCCCGAGTTGAAAGACGATTTTCCCTCTTACTTCGCGGAGTGCCTCGTGCGCGCCGTGGAATTGAAGCTGAAGCGCCTGTCGCCCGGGGAACGCGAAGCCGCCATGGATCTGAACGATTCAGCGGGTCTTGTGCTGGTTCGCCCGCTGTTTGCCGCGCTCGCAAAATTCGAAGGATCCGAGCCCGGAATGAAGCTCTTTTTCCCGGAGCTTGTGCGAGAGATCGATACGCCCACCGAGCAGAAGCGCGTCGCAGCCATTAAATTCACCGAGCCGACGACTGCCCGAAGCGCCGATGCAACCGAAGCGGAAGTTGTGGCGCGCCGCCGCGCCGCGCCAACGACGATTCCAAACGATACGGAAGCCATTGCCGCGCTCACCGAGGGCGAACGGCGCATCGCGGAGAAAAATGCACGCGCCGCGGAAGCCTCGTTTCAAAAAGTTCTGGCGAAATATCCGGACCAGCCCCGCGCGCTCTATGGCCTGGGTATGGTCGCCATACTCGAACGCGACGGTACCCGTGCCAAGGAAGTTTTTGGGCGGTTGACGACCGGCGAGCATGCCGCGACCAACGATCCGATGGTCATGGCTTGGTCTCACGTTTACCTTGCGCGTATTCTCGATAGCGAAGGGGAGCACGACCGCGCCAAAGCCGAATTCGAAGCGGCTCTTGCCGTGGAAGGCGGCCCCGACCAGGCAAAGCAAGCAGCCAATAAAGGCCTGGCCGTTATGGCTTCGGAAAAGCAGCAACGTCCTTAGCCAAGTCACAATTTTTCGAGGGAACCGGAGGAATAGGAAGATGAATCGAAGAAGTTTGAGAATTGGAACCGCCACGGCGGTTTTGTTGATGGGCGCTGGCGTTTTGTTTGCTCAGGATTCGTCGGCTCCCCCGACGCTCGACAAAGAGAAACAACAGCAGCAACGGCAGCAATCTCAGCAGAACAACGGCACCACGCTGACGCTCGATTCTGGGAGCCCCACAGCCGCCCCCGTCGCATCAGAGGAGGACACTGCGATCAAAGCCGTGACCTCAATGCCGGAAGGCTCGCCTGCGAATCTTCAGGCAAAGCTGGCCGCCGCGGAAGATTTTCTCAAGAAATATCCGGAAAGCCGCTACAGAGTGATCGTCTACCCCTTCCTGACGATCGGATACGTCCAGGCCGGGCAATCGGAAAAAGCGCTCGCTTTTGGCGACAAGGAACTGGAAATCAACCCGAACGACGTGGCAACGATGGCCGTGATGAGCCAAACGATGTCACGCGTCTACAACGCGGGAGCTCCCGACGCCGCGAAGCGCCTGGACAAAGCGGAATCCCTCGGCAAGCGAGCCGTGGAAGTGATTCCCACGATCGCCAAGCCGGAAGGCATCACCGACGAAGCGTTTATCAATTCCAAGAATCAGACTTTGGCCATGGCGCACAGCGGGATCGGGCTCGTTGAATGGCGCCGAGGAAAGTTCGCGGATGCGATTCCGGAACTCGAGCAGTCCATCAAACTCGACCCCATCACCGACCCGGTAAATTGGTTCATTCTCGGCATCGTCAACCAGAACACTGCGCATTTTGACGACGCGGCGAACGCTTTCACGAAATGCTCGTTGATAGCCGGCCAGTTGGCGGACACGTGCAAGGGCCGGGCGGAAGCCGCAAAGAAGCTGGCCGCAACGAAACTAAGTACCCCAAAGTAAGCGCTCCGGGCCTTTGCCCGGCGCAAACTCCATGAAGCGCACTGAAGATGAGCGGCTGGAAGCGAGACTCGGCTTACGATTCCAAAATCGCGCCTTGCTCGAACAGGCGCTGACGCATAGCTCAGCGGTGCCGGAATTGCGAGCGTTGCAGGATGAAGCGAAGCCCGGTTCTTCCGAAATAAACAACAATGAGCGGCTCGAATTTCTAGGTGACGCAGTTCTTGATCTTCTGGCCAGCCAGTATCTTCTCGACAATTTTCCGGATTGGACGGAAGGGCAGCTCTCGAAAAGCCGTGCGCGCCTGGTCAATGCGCGGTCACTGGAGAATGCAGCACGCAAACTCCAACTGGGCGAACACTTGCGTCTTGGCCGCGGAGAAGAGAAAACAGGTGGCCGCGACAAGCCGGCGCTGCTCGCGGACGCGTTTGAAGCCATCGTAGCCGCCGTTTTTCTCGATGCCGGCCTGCAAGCCGCGAGCAAAATGCTCAAGCGGCTTCTTTTTGATGAGACGCTCGAAGAACGCGGCGAACGGATCGCCGATTCCGATCGCAAATCGGCGCTTCAGGAGCATCTGCAAAGAGGCGGCCGTCCGCCGGCCGAATACAGGCTCGTCGGAGAAAGCGGTCCCGATCACAAGAAACTCTTTCTGGTCGAAGTCTGGGCGGACGGACAGCGGCTCGGCCAGGGCGAGGGCAAAACAAAAAAAGAGGCGGAACAGCAAGCGGCGCGCGCGGCGCTGCTACAATGGGAAGCAGCAACTCCGAAGGAATCCCAGGGATGACGGAAGAAAACGCCCAGCAAGATATCGCCGCTTCGGCGACGGAAACGCCCGTGTCCGAGTCCGTTGCAGAAAAAGCGCCGCCCGTTCCTGACGCCCCTGCTTCGTTGGAACGAGTCTTCCCGCGCGAAAAAACGACCTTCTCCGAATACATCGAATCGCTGCTCGTTACAGTAATCCTCGCACTCTTTGGAACCAGCTTTATCGTGCAGGCGTTCAAGATTCCTTCGCCGTCGATGGAGAAAACGCTGCTCGTTGGCGATCACCTGCTCGTGAACAAATTTATATTTGGCGGCCGCGGCGACGCATGGTACGAGAAACTTCTTCCGTACCGTCCCATTCAGCGCGGCGACATTATCGTTTTTAAGTATCCGTACGACGATCATCAGCATTTCGTGAAGCGCGTCATCGGTCTTCCCGGCGACCATCTGAAAATGGTGGACCAGGAGGTCTACATCAACGGAAAGCGTTTGTTTGAGCCGTATGTTGTGCATGACCCGAATCCGGCCACCGGCTACGATGTATTGAACTATCAATTTCCTCCAGTCGGGAATCAATTTCTCGGTTCTCCCGCGCGATCCGAGTGGATTGCGGATGTGCACAATTACATTCATGGCGATGAAATCGTCATTCCGAAAGACAAATACTTTGCCATGGGCGACAATCGGGACCGCAGCTCGGACAGCCGCTACTGGGGATTCGTGGATCACGACGCCATCATGGGCCGTCCATTCTTAATTTACTGGTCGGTGGAAGCGACCAGCGACGATTATTCGCAATCGACGTTTTTGCAGCGCCTCGGCAGCATCCTCGATACGCTGAGGCATCTTCCTGCGCGCACGCGCTGGAACCGCATGTTTCACACGGTCCACTAGTAGATTTGCGTCCCTCCGGCCCTACCTTTTTCCCGCGGACTCTGCGAAACTTTTTGGCGTCAATTCCCGCGAAAGCGACGGCATAGCTCTTGGCCAGACTCAGAAAATACTGGAAGTTGAGCGCCGCACTGGTGTTGTTCGTGGTGGTGGCGCAGGTCGCCGTCAACTCTGTGTTGCGCGCGAATCGCGTGCGCCGGGCCATGATTCTGCGCCTGGAACGCACCTTTGGCCGCCAGGTTGAAGTGCAGATGTTCAGCTTCGCGTTGCTTCCTTTGCCGAGCCTGGACGCGGAAGGAATCACGGTCGGCGAGGATCCCGCATTCGGGGACGAATATTTTCTGCGCGCGGATCGTTTGTCCGCGCGGCTTCGGCTGCTTGGGTTAATTCGCGGGCGTTTTGAGTTCGGCACGCTTTCGCTTGAAAAACCGAGCTTAATCCTTGTGAAGAATGGAGCGGGCCGCTGGAATCTGGAACGCTGGCTGCCTCCGGCTTTCCAGAACGCCAACGGGCAAAGCAAATCGTACGGTCCGCCGGTTGAGGATGTTGCTACGAACCGCCTGGCAAAAATTGAAATTACAGAAGGACGCCTGAACTTCAAACTTGCCGACGACAAGAAACCGTTTGCGTTTACGGATGTGAAGGGGAGCATCGAGCAAGTCACATTCGGCCGCTGGCAGATCAATCTTGAAGCGCAACCCTGGCGCAGCGGCGTGCAGTTGCAGTCTGCGGGAACGATCGAGGTGCGCGGTGAAGTCGCGGGAACTTCCGCCCGGTTGCGCCCAGCGCGCTTGCAGATTCGCTGGTCGCAGGCATCGCTCGCGGACCTAGTGCGCCTCTCCCGCGGGCAAGATGAAGGCGTGCGAGGACTCTTTGATCTGGACGCGACCGCGGAAAGCGGAACAAAAGAGTTTCATGCGGATGCCGCGCCGGGCGAATGGGCCTTTTCTGTTAACGCGCGTGCTTCACAAATTCATCGCTGGGATATGGCCAGCCGCGCGGACGATCCGCGTCTCGATTTGCGCACCAAAGGCCGTTGGTTCCCATCGGACGGTACTATCAACATCGAAGAAATGCTGGTCTCTGCGCCGAGATCGAATTTCCGCGGATCCGCGATGTTCACGACAGTCCCACAGACCAATTTCCGCGTTCGCGTGGATTCTGCGGGAATCCAGGCTTCGGATTTGCTCGCGTGGTATCGCGCGTTTCAGCCAGGCGTCGCCGAGGGAGTTTCCGCAGATCAATATTTCACCGGAGGGGCAACGCTCAGCGGCTGGCCCATCAGACTCGAGACCGCTGCATTCTCCAGTTTGGGTGGAAGGCTTTCCATACCCGGGTTTGCAGCGCCGGCTCGCATCGGCCCGGCGCGCGGCGGGATGGAGAAAAATTCGTTCGTGATGGACGCGGCGACGATTTCGTGGAGACCGCCTGCACCCGCCTCCGGCAACCCCCGCGATTCGCAGAAGGAAAAAGTTGGCGCATCAAAGCCAGTTTCAAATTCGCTCGCCGTTGGCATGCTCTACGATTTCGATTCGAGCGAAGGCTATGCCGGACTTTCAGGACAGTCCGAAACAACGGAAGAGATCTTCAAAGCAGCGACAGCGTTCGGAAAGCAGCTCAATCGAGGATGGGAGTGGAACGGCCAGACCAGCGCAGACCTGCGTTTTTACTGGGGAAAAGGCTCACAGCCGGGCTGGCAGGGCCAGATTGAATTTGCAAAAGGCGATCTGGAAATCGCCGGGCTCAATCGGCCGGTGAAAGTGAAGAACGCGGCTGTCCGATGGATTCACGGTCAAAAAAGTGTGGCAATTGCTCAAGTGGAAGCCGTTGGCGGTCTCTGGAGTGGCGACCTCACGGAAAATACTGACACGTCCGAAGATGCTCCGCGCTGGCTTTTTCATCTCCACACAGACTCGCTCAGCGCCGCGGACCTCGACCTTTGGGCCGGCCCGCGTGCGCGACCCAATTGGCTGCAACGGCTTCTACCTGCGATGTTAGGCGGAAATCCTAGCCAAGGCGCGGACATAAGCGACCTCTTGCGCCGGGTTAACGTCGCTGGAGAACTCTCCGTGGGCGACTTCATCCTCGACAAATTCAAACTGAAACAACTTCACGGACAACTCTCTTTACACGATCTCAAACTCAATCTTCACGATGCGCAAGCGCTATGGGCCGGCGGCACGCTGCAAGGAAGTCTTTCGGCAAGCTTTGACGTAAAGCCAACCTACCAGTTGAAAATTCAAGCGAGCGGACTGAACCTGGCGCAAGTGCCGCTCGCTGGCAGAGTCGCCGATCGCATGGCGGGAACATTCGGAGGAACTCTGAATCTGGAAACAGAAGGCGTCGGCCGCGAAGTTCTTCTGGATAAATTGAAAGGCGAGGGCCGCATCCAGCTCAAGAAAACCGAATTTCGTGGGTGGGACTTGCAGGCGAGTCTTGCCTCTGGTGCGCCGCACGCGGGCGCCAGCCGCTGGGCGGAAGGCGACGGAGTTTTTCACATTGGCAACCGCAGCCTCGAAGTGAATCATCTGCGCCTTCGCGCGCCACAACAGGAAATTAGCCTCAAAGGCAGTGTAAGCTTTGGCCGTCAGGCGGATTTGACGGTCGAAAGCGCAGGCAGCACCGGCGGCAAGAATAAAGCATCCGGACCCGAACACGTCATGCAACTCACCGGCCCACTCGAAGGGCCGAAGGTTGCGATTCAAGCGGTGAGTGCGCAGCAGCCCGGCGATTGAAAAATTTTGTAACTCTTATTTTAATGGAGACGGAAATGAAGCGAGCCTTAGTCAGCATTGCGTTACTCATCTTCTTCGCGGTGTGCACCGCACACGCTCAGGACCGCTTCACGCTCGAGCAAATCCTCAGCGCGCCATTTCCATCCGATCTTGTCGCTTCCAAAACCGGTAGTCGGATCGCCTGGACGCTCAATGAACAAGGCAAGCGCAACGTCTGGGTGGCCGAAGGGCCGGACTTCAAAGCGCGCCGCCTCACCAGCTATCTCGAAGACGACGGCCAGGAGCTTTCTTCGCTCGGCTTCTCGGCCGATGGCAACACTCTCGTCTATACACGCGGCGGCGGGAAAAATTCCGCCGGACAATTCCCGAATCCCACCAGCAATCCCGCTGGGGTAGAACAGGCAGTTTGGACGATTTCCTGGACCGGAAGCGACCCCAAAAAAATCGACGCCGGCCACTCTCCGACAATCTCTTCAAATGAAATGATCGCTTACGCCCGCGAAGGCCAGCTCTATCTTGTGCCGCTCGACGGCTCTGCCAAGCCGCTGCAAATCGTCGCGCGCGGCTACAACGGCGAAGCGCAATGGTCGCCTGATGGAAAACTCCTCGCGTTCACGTCCTCGCGCAACGACCACAGCTTCATCGGCATTTACAATCTCCAACAAAAATCCGTGAAGTTCTTTTCTCCCAGCGTGGATAGCGATTCGTCGCCACAATGGTCTCTCGACGGCAAGCGCATCGCGTTTGTTCGCCAACCCGCCACGCCGCGCGACACGCCCGAAGGTTACTTCGTCGAGCCCGATCGTCCGCATCCGTGGGCCGTTTGGCTCGGCGAGGTCGCAAACGCTTCCGCCAAGGAAATTTGGCACAGCGGAAACAAGCCAGACGACTCGTATCCCTACATGGCAGATGACACCGGCGGTGGTGTCATCAACTACGCGGCAAACGACACCATTGTCATGGCCAGCGAAGTCGACGGCTGGCAACACCTTTACGCGCTCTCCACAAACGGCGGCGCGCCAAAGCTCCTCACTCCCGGCAAGTGCGAAGTCGAGCAGTGGTCCTTCACTCCTGATAAGAAAACAATTCTGTTCAACTCCAACTGTAACGACATCGACCGCCGGCATCTCTGGAGTGTCTCCCTCGACGGGAGCGACCTAAATCAATGGGAAAAACTCGATTCTGTGAACTGGAGCCCCGTCGCTTTGTCTGACGGAAAGGGCATCGCGTATATTGGGTCTGGTCCGACGCATCCCCCCTTGGTCTTAATCACAACATGGAAACAACACGCCTCTGCAAACAAAGAGGTTGTTGGCCTATCCGAGAAATTTCCTGCCGATGATTTGGTAACGCCCGAACAAGCCATCTTCCACTCCGCCGACAATTACGAAATTCACGGCCAGCTCTTCCTCCCCAAGAATCTCAAGCCTGGCGAAAAACGCCCCGCGCTCATCTTCATTCACGGCGGCTCCATGCGCCAGATGCTTCTCGGCTGGCATTACATGTACTACTACGCGAACGCCTACGCGATGAATCAATATCTCGCCAATCGCGGCTACATCGTACTAGCCGTAAATTATCGCTGCGGCATCGGCTACGGGCGTGCTTTCCGCGAAGCGCCTAATCGTGCAGGACGCGGCGCCAGCGAATATCAGGACATCGTCGCAGCAGGAAAATATTTGCAATCCCGCGCCGATGTCGAGGGGAAACGCGTCGGCCTCTGGGGCGGCAGTTACGGCGGCTATCTCACCGCGCTCGGCCTCGGCCGCAACTCCGATATTTTCGCGGCAGGTGTGGATATGCACGGCGTCCACGACTGGCCTACCGACAACTGGGATGGCAAGAACATTTCGCCCGAACTTACCAAACTGGCGCACGAGTCCTCTCCAGTCAGCGCCGTGGACACCTGGAAATCTCCCGTCCTCTTCATTCACGGCGACGACGATCGCAACGTCTACTTCACGCAAACCGTCGACCTCGTCGCGCGCCTCCGCGCCAAAAACGTCGAAATCGAACAGCTTATCTTCCCCGACGAGATTCACGATTTTCTCTTGCACAAGGACTGGCTCGCCGCCTATCACGCCACGTCTGACTTTTTCGATCGCAAACTCAGCGGCGGCAAAGCCCCGGCTGACGCGGCAGGGCACTAGACTCAGCTGCTCATGCGCCTGCGCACAATCTTCTGCGCGTTTCTTTTCGCCGCGCTGACCTTGTGCGCGTCGCAAAGGAATTTAGCCCAGCAATCCCAACAAAAATCGCTCACGCGCTCATTCATCGCAGGCGCAGAAGAGCGCTACCAGGTCACCGCAACCGTCCGCGTCGAAACCCGTGGCATTACCACCGAAAAAATCGGTGAGAAAACTTACGCCACTCCATTCACACATCAAGCGGAAGGCCTTGCCACTTGGCGCGCCATACGCAAGATCTCTGCGATCAAGTCCGACGGCACCGCAGCCATCGCCGAATCGCTCGATCAATTCCAGGCAAACTGTGATGGCGCTTCACAGCCGGCAAAAGCCAGTCCGGACTTGCAGAAATCTGTCCGGGACACTTGCGCCAACTGGCAAACTCTTGCGCAATTGAACTACGAAGAAGAAAAATTCGGCCTCATTCGCGGCCTCCCATCCGCCGCCGGTGATTTAACTGGCCCTGACTCACCCCTTCTTTCCCTCTGGCTACGCCGCGCGTTTCGACCCAGTGTCATCCTTCCCAAAGGGCCT
>JAFDVY010000043.1 GCA_018268785.1 Acidobacteriota bacterium
AATCAGCGCCAGCAGTTCCCCGCTTTCCATCGAGTAGAGCGAGACCACGAACTTCAGCTCCCCGTTGACGTAGGTGTACTGCTTGGTCGCGACAAAATTTCCCGCATAGTCCGCCGCTCCCATGTGATGAAAAAATCTGCCGCCCGGGAACTCGAATCGCCGGCGCGGATGGATTT
Source organism: Acidobacteriota bacterium (assembly GCA_018268785.1). Lineage (GTDB taxonomy): Bacteria > Acidobacteriota > Terriglobia > Acidiferrales > UBA7541 > Acidiferrum. The sequence goes on from JAFDVY010000043.1 coordinate 177, forward strand.
CCGCTTCTCCTGCGGCCTGCTTGCGCGAGATCTCCTCGACTGCTTCAATGGCCATCGGCATCGTAAAGACTACGCGAACGTCCGCTTCGCTGATGTGCAGCGTCATTGCCGGTTCTCCGCGAAACTCCCGCTCACTTGGATTTTCTTCCCGCGGCAGTCAGCTTCGTGCCCGCTTCCGTCTCGCGCACGCGGCGCACCACCGTTTGCAGCAGACGATAGGTTCGCTCGTCCTTCTCGCCGTCCGTCACTTTGAACTTGAACTCCGGATTCCCCTTCGCATCTTTCCCCACGCGAATCGGCATCGCTCCGCACAAATCGTTTTCTATGAACGCAGTTTCGTAGCGCGTCTTTCTTTTGTTCCACGTGAAAACGCGCAGGTTGGTGAAATCGCACGCTTGGCCTTCCGGGCCGCGCGTCGCCGCAAGCAAGTACTGCGGCTTTTCCCCGGAATCGTCCTGCACACGGTTCAACTCAAACCATCCCACAGGCCGGATATTCGCGGAATTTGCGCCCTCGCGCACGGCGTCCGGAACATCCAACTCAACGAAGCGCGCCACGACCCATCCGGCAATCGGCGCCGAGCCATCTCCCGGATTCGTCGTAGTCGAAGGAATCGCAGTTCCCGTGCGCGCAGTAGTTTCTCCAGGCGGCCGCATCGCAACGCCCCGCACCAGGAACCAATCCTCCTTTTTTGTGCCTTCGGGATTCGACCCTTCTTTTTCGTCGGAGACCTGCACCCAATCGGCCGTCGCTCTTCCCACGATTTCCACGGGAACGCCGCGCCCAAACTGATAGAGCCGCGCAGATGTGCGGCCGGGCTCAACGTGCAAATTCGTGGCGACTTTTGTGCGACCGCGCGCCTGTACCGGCTGATCCTGCACACTTTTCAGAAGCATGACGCTTCGCTGCCAGAGCTGTGGATCCATCAACTGGTGCGCGTCCACCCAGCCGACAATTCCCGCACCCGTGCGCACTTTCACGAATTCGTTGCGCTTTGCCAGCATCACCACGTGCTCGCCATAGTGCAGCTCGCCTACTTCTTGCCGCACCTGCGCCACGCTGCTCAAAATCGCCGTGCTTTTCGTACTGACGTAGGCTTCGCCGATGTATTCGTGCTTGGGCCGCACAATCCACGCAGCGATCACAACCAAAAGCAGTAACGGAATCGCAACAAGGAGCTTGCGCTTCATGCTGATCCGCCGAATCGCAAAGCGATCATGTGAGAGCTCCCATCAGCCAAAGCGACAAAGCTAGATTGGCTTTCCGTGGCGTTCATTTTTCTCCACAGGACTGAATCGAATAGATAATTGTACCCGAATCCCACGAAAGCAAACGCGACACCGGCGTGCACTCTGGTAAACTCACGAACGTACGAATTTTATTGGCGAGGCTCAGTTAAGAAATGAAGTTTCTGGATAGTTTGCAACCGCTCGGACTGCTGATTCTGCGCATCGCGTTAGGCGTAATCTTCTTCACCCATGGCTACCCAAAGCTGATGAAGCCGAACATCGAGATGCAGCACATGTTCGTGCAACATGGCTTACCTGCGCAATTTGTTTACGTCGCTGGAGTGCTGGAAACTTTTGGCGGCGCGCTTCTTGTGCTCGGACTCTTCACTCGCCCGGCAGCGCTGTTGCTCGCCGTGGAAATGGGCGTGGCGATCTGGAAAATGCACAGCTCCGGCGGAATCATGGCCGTGCACCTCTACGAATTCCCGCTTGCACTGGCAGTTGGATGCGCCGCACTGGCTACGACAGGCGCAGGGCTGATTTCCGTGGATGAAAGCTTGCTGGGTTCAGGCGGACGCAGATCGCGCACACCCAAAAAAGCAAAGGACTAGCTGCAAACCGGCTACTGCGTGGCCGTGGTTTGGCTCGCCACCGGCACATACAACGGCTCAACCGGCAGCACAATCCAGAGTATCAAGTACAGCAGTAAGCCCGTTCCCGCACAAAAGACCGCCAGAAGCCAGATCACGCGTACAAGCGTGACGTCCAGGTCAAAATAGTTTCCAACCCCCGCGCACACCCCGCCCAATTTCTTATCGGTGCTGGAGCGCATCAATTTCCGCGCGGCGTGGGTCGCCGGCGGTGGCGTCTGTGCCGCTGCTGCTCCGCTCCCCCCCTGCTTCGCGCCGCAGTTGTAGCAGTACGTAGACCCATCAATGATCACTTTCTGGCATGCTGAGCAAATCATGATGTCACCCCTCGCCAGGCCCTCTTCGCCCGTCTATCCATATATACGCCGAAATTAAGGAAAAAGTTCCACTTCCTGTGGCGTAGGCTTCAGCCTGCGCTCTTAACACGCCTATCCCCAATTCGCAGCGCACACCCCTGACAGACCAAATCCGTAAGCCAACACCAAGCTATCGAAGCCAAGGCCCGAGTCCCTTCCTCGGCAACCTCGCTAATACTCCATCAGCTTCTTCACCCCTGCCACCACGGCGTCCGACTGGGGCAGAATCACGTCTTCTAGCTTGGGCTGGTACGCACAGAACGTATCCGTCGCAGCGATGCGCTTTACCGGAGCATCCAGTTCATCGAAAAGCTCTTCTGCGATGCGCGCGGCAATTTCCGCGCCGTAGCCCCAGCTCTTCATGTCTTCATAGGCCACAATCACGCGATGCGTCTTGCGAACCGTCGCTGCAATTGCCTCCCAGTCGTAGGGCGACAATGAGCGCAAGTCTATGATTTCCGTGGAAATCCCTTCTCGCTCAAGTTGCGCCGCAGCAACCTCGGCTCTATGCACGAACGCGCCGTAAGTAATGACGCTGACGTCCTCGCCTTCCTTCACCATGCGCGCTTTGCCAAACGGAATGGTGAAGTCCGGCCCCGGATATTCCGAGCGGTTGTAGGGCTGGCGGTAAAGATGTTTGTGCTCTAGAAACATCACCGGGTCGTCACAACGAATCGCGGTCCGCAATAGGCCGGCGACATCCAAAGCCGTCGAGGGCATCACCACTCGGAGACCCGGGCAGTGCGTGAAAATCGATTCGCCGGACTGGCTGTGATACACCGCGCCTCCAGTCAAATATCCCCCGATGGCAACGCGAATGACCGCGGGAGCCTTGAACGCTCCATTCGAACGCCAGCGCATGACGCAGAGTTCATCGCGGATCTGCATCATCGCTGGCCAGATGTAATCGAAAAACTGAATTTCCGCGACGGGCTTCAGTCCGCGCGTAGCCATGCCGATCGCGCGGCCGACAATCGCGGCTTCCGCGATGGGTGTATTGAACACGCGCGTGGAACCGTATTTTCTTTGTAAGCCCGACGTCGCTTTGAAAACGCCACCCTTCCCTTTTACCTCTTTCAAATTTTCTTCGCGGCTGCAGTCCGCCACATCCTCGCCGAAAACCGCGATTCGTTCGTCCCGCGACATTTCGTCGTTCAGTGTCGCGGAAACCATCTCCACCATCGTCTTCTGTGCGCCGTGCAAATTCGGTTCGGTCTCAAAGGCGTTGGAAGTTGGATCGACATCCGGTGAATAAACATGTGCGTAAATCGAATCTTCGGACGCAGGTTCAGCGGCAAGCGCCTGATCTGCCGCATTGCGAACTTCGTGATCCACCTGCGATTCGAGCGCTTCGATCTGCTTCTGGTCCAAAATCCCTTCGCGAATCAAAAACAGCGAAAATTTCGAGACCGGATCGCGGTGCGCTTCTTCTTCTCGCTCTTCGGGAACCTTATAAAGTTTTTCGTCGTCGGAAAGCGAGTGCGAATAGGGCCGTGTAACCTTTGCATGGATAAGTGCGGGGCCCCGGCGTTCGCGCACGAACTCGACGGCTTCTTTGCAAACACGATAGCTCTCGATCGGGTCCGTGCCGTCAACCTCAGAAATATGCAGCCCGGGAAAACCCGTCACCAGCTTCGAAATGCTGCCGCCGGCCGTCTGCACTTCGATCGGAACGGATATCGCGTATCCGTTGTCTTCAATCAGATACAGAATCGGCAGTTTTTTCGCGCACGCGACATTCAACGCTTCCCAGAATTCCCCTTCGCTCGTCGAGCCATCGCCGCCCGAAACATAAACAATCTCCTCGGCATTGTGCCGGGCCAGATCGCCCAGCGGCGCTTTCTTCGCCTGTGCAATCGCTTTGGGATGTGCATCGAAATACTGCGTCGCTTCGGCTGCCCCTACCGCTTGGACAAACTGCGTGCCTGTGCAGGAGCTCTTGCTCACAATGTTGTATTTTGGGTGCCCCCAGTGGCTCGGCATTTGCCTGCCGCCAGAGCTTGGGTCGTCCTTCGCGCCAACCGCCTGCAGCAACATCTCCAGCGGCGTCACTCCCATCAACAAACAAAACGCGCGGTCGCGGTAGTACGGATACAGCCAATCCACGCTGGGACGAAGAAGTAACCCCATAGCTGCCGTTACCGCTTCATGCCCGGCGCTCGAGATCTGGAAGAAGATCTTGTTCTGCCGCTTCAGTTGGATCTCTTTGTCGTCCAGCCGCCTCGACAGGTACATCGTGCGGTAGAGCTTGATGAGGGAGTCCCGGCTCAGGCCAGCGTGCCGGTCGTTCTTGGGGGCGTCAACCTTGGCGGTCTTGACGCGGGTCTGTACGGCCATTCGGCGAACCTCACACGGAAACGTACGTTCTTGAAACGCCGCTGCGAATTCCCGTCCAGTTCTCTATTATACCGAAGCCTTTTGGGTCGGCCTAAAACTCGTTCTTCTATTCCAACTCCTCGAATCGCGAATCGAGCTCCGAAAATCCAGCATCTGCATGCCGAACCGTCTTTGGCGAAACGCTTTTCAGCGTCTCATCTTCAGAAATCCGCTTGAATAGCCGCTGTTCCGTGAGTTTCTCGTGATTCGGCAGAGCTACGCGCAAAATCAGCTTGATCTCCGCTTTCGAAGAGGCCAATTTGGCTGGTTCAGGGTCGGCTTTCTTCGGTCCCTTCCCCGCCTTCGCGTCCTTCCCTTTTGCCTCAGCAGCCTTTCCCGCCTTTTCCTTTATCGCAGGTTCTGCGACAGCAGGAACCGCTCCATCTTCCTTGCGGTCAAACTTGAGCAACATCTTCTTGTCCAACTTGAACGCCGCCTTCAGCGATTCCAGCTTATGTCGCACCTGCTGCGCTTTCTCTTCATCGTTGCCAAATTCAAAGGTCAGATAGGTATGGGCCATGAAACGAGTCTGCGGCGCGCTTCGCCCCAAGTCAAGGTTCCGGCCATTGGGCATTCTTCCAATCCTTGCTCAAACAGCCAGTCATTCACTAGACTCTCATCGCCGAATCTAACTCCCGGGCGGAGAAACTATGGCGACGATTGCCGCAACTTCAAGTACGGACCAGAAGTCTGTCCGCAGAATCCCCGATTTGCGTTACGAGCATCTGTTCTTCACTTCCATGTCTGTCCTCATGCTGCTCACCGTCTTTTTCGGCTTTGCTCGGACTTACTACTTGGCGGGAATATTCCATGCTCCTCTTCCCAGCTTGATCATCCACATTCACGGCGCTGCATTCACCAGCTGGATTCTGCTGTTCGTCACGCAGACTTCCCTCGTCGCCGCGGACCGCACCGACATCCATCGCAAGCTGGGCATCGCTGGATTTCTCCTCGCCTGCGCGATGGTCATTCTCGGCGTCATGGCAGCAACGGACAATTTGCTCCGCGCACACGATGTCGCCGGCCGCGACCCCAAAATGTTTTACATCGTGCCGCTGACTGACATGCTCCTCTTCGGCACCTTCATCTATTTCGCCTTTCGCAATCGGATGAAGCCCGCCGCACACAAGCGCTACATTTTTCTCGCCACCACGGCCCTGCTCGTCGCCGCCATCGCACGCTTGCCGTTCGCGTTCAGTCAGCGTAAGAACCCCGTGGACGGTGCACTATCTGACATTTTTCTCCTCGCGCTCGTTGCCTACGACCTCTGGTCCACTCGCAAAATCCACCGCGCGACTCTCTGGTCCGGTTTCTTCTTGATTTTTATACAGCAGGTACGCATTCCCATCGGCAAGACCGCCGCATGGCATGCCTTCGCCACTTGGGTCCAAACTCACGTCCGCTAACCGCTTTTCGCTCACTATCGAACTAGCGTATCCTTAAATGAGCGGATGGGAAGGCGTCCGGGAATGGTTCGTCAAGAGAACAAGACCACAGGAAAATGGAAGGGGCTTGTATGCCTCTTCGCCGTCTTGTTGTTGCAGGCCCCCTTCGCTCGCGCGGCGTGGATCTCCAGCGCTATGGCTTGCTGCATGGGTGATCAGTGTCCCGTCCCCAGTCATCATCACAAGAGTCACCCAAAACAGACTCAGCAGAACGATATGCCCATGGATTGCGGCCATGACACGTCAAAAATGTCGGATTGTAAAATGTCGTGCTGCAAGACCTCTGACGAAACTGCCATCAACATCGAGCAATTCGTAATGCCGGATCTCCAAATCGCCATGGAACCGCCAGCCCCAGTGCCTCAAGTCGGTCTCTTTGCCCCGCAATCGATTTCTCGTTCCGAAAAACCGCAGTCTCCCCCTCCCAAACCACTCTCGCTGTAATTAGAACTCATCTCATAAATGTTTCTTAGGAGGTCGGGGCTTCAGCCTCGACGTAAGAAGGATTGAGACCGGGGCATTAGCCCCTGAAGAAAGCTTTCCATTCCTCCAACCCTGTTCGCCGAATATGCACAGGCCACAATCCATTCTGGGAGAAGAATTAATGTTTCGCAGTTCTCGTAAATTGCGTTTTTGCTGTTTGCTTTTGGTTTTCCTGATTTCGTCATTCTCGTCCAAAGTCAGCGCCGGAATCTTTGGCACCGTTCGCGGTATCGTTCATGACGTTCAGCATCGCCCCATCCAGGGCGCCCAAATCGAGCTCCGCGCCAAACTATCCGACTGGAAACGCTCCGCGGTCACTGACGGCGAAGGCAGTTTCCAGATTGACGCTGTTCCGGCCGGTGACTACACGCTTCGCATTTCGCACGAGGGTTTCCGCGATTCGGAAGCCGAACTCGCTGTCGCGGCGGACACCGCGCCCCTGCGTCACTTCCCGCTCGAACTCGCCAGCATCAACCAGAAGATCGAAGTCCAAGCCGAGGCGGATCGCATCGATCCAACTTCGTCCACTTCTTCCGCAACGGTCACACGCTCGGAAATTGCCGCGCTTCCCGGAGCGTCGCGCACAAACAGCCTCGACTTCATCACCAGTTACACGCCAGGAGCTTACATGGTGCATGACCAACTTCACATACGCGGTGGCCACCAGGTTTCCTGGCTGGTCGACGGGGTTCCTGTTCCCAACACCAATATCGCCGCCAATGTCGGCGCGCAATTCGATCCCAAGGACATCGACGTCGTCGAAATACAGCGCGGCGGCCTGTCCGCTGAGTATGGCGATCGTACCTACGCTTCCTTCAACATAATTCCGCGCTCCGGATTCGAACGTGACCGCGAAGCCGAACTGGTCGCAACTTACGGCAGCTATCATGCAACGGACAGCCAGCTCAGCTTCGGCGATCACTCCGAGCGATTTGCGTGGTACGCCAGCGTGAGCGGGTCTCGTTCGGATATTGGGCTGATGCCTCCTGAGCGGCAGGAATTTCACGACAACAACAATGGTCTCGGCGCTTTCACATCGCTCATTTTTAATGTGACGCCAAAAGACCAGCTCCGCTTCGTCGGCTCCGCCCGCGGCGATTATTTCCAGATTCCGAATACCCTCGATCAGCAACAAATCGGCACGCACGATGTCGAGCGTGAGCGCGACGTCTTTGGCAATTTTTCCTGGGTTCGCACCGTTAATCCCGGCGTGCTCTTCACCGTCGCGCCATTCTTCCACTGGAATCGCGCCGCTTACGACGGTTATCTTCCTTCTGCCGGTTTCACGCTAGACGACGCACCTATCACCACCAATCACAACGATTCTCATTACGAAGGCGGCCTCGCCAATCTCGCCGTCACCCGCGGCCGTCACAATGCGCGTTTCGGCCTATACGGTTTCGCCCAACAGGACGACGCTTTCTTCCGTATCGTCAACACCGACGGTACACCGTCTCCTTCCCCGCAATCGAGCCAGCCACATGGCTCGCTCTTCAGCTTCTATGCTGAAGATCAATTTCGCCTCACGAATTGGCTCACACTCAACGGAGGCTTCCGCTTCACGCATTTCTCCGGTGACGTCACCGAAGATAAAACCGACCCGCGTCTCGGCGCCGCACTCCGCATCCCAAAACTGAATTGGGTCTTCCGCGCTTCTTACAGCCGCTTCTATCAGGCGCCGCCGCTCACAACCATTTCCGGCCCCTTGCTTGCTGCCACGGACTCCGGTTTTCTCCCTCTTCGCGGTGAAACCGACGAAGAACGTGAATTCGGCCTCGCCATTCCAATCCATGGCTGGACTCTCGATTTTTCCAACTTCCAGACTCACGCGCTCAATTTTTTCGATCACGACGCGTTGGGTAATTCCAACATTTTTCTTCCCCTCACCATTGAGCGCGCCCGCATTCATGGCTGGGAATCCACTGTGCGCTCCCCGCGCATCGCAAAGCGATTTGTCGTGTTCCTCAGCTACGCAAACTTGATGGTCCAAGGTTCCGGCGTCATTACAGGCGGGCTGATCGCTGATCCAGGCCAACTCTGCGACGGCGGCGGCTTCTGCTATCTCGACCACGACCAACGCAACACGCTCTCCGCTGGTTTTCACGCTTCTCTGCCCTGGCGAACCTTCGTCTCCGGAAATCTCGGCTACGGCTCTGGCTTCCTGAATGGGAACGGACCGCAGCATCTTCCCGATCACACGGAATTTTCGCTGTCCCTCGGAAAATCCTTCGGAGAAAAACTGAGCGTGAATTTCACGGCGCAAAATATCGCCGATTCGCGCTACCAGCTCGACGATTCCAACACCTTCGGCGGGACCCACTGGAACTATCCGCGCCAGATTTCCGGCGGCGTCCGCTACCGCTTCCACTTCTAGAGGTACCGGCAGATGAAATCACGTCGTTTCATTCTTTTCTGCCTGATCGCGCTCACAATTTGGGGCTGCGGCCAGGTAAGCCAACCATCGCAGCGCTACCACATGCAAGGCGAAGTTCTCGCAGTTGACGTTCCGGGAAATGCGATCTACATAAAACACGACGACATTCCCGGCTACATGAAAGCCATGAGCATGGGATACGCCGTGCGCAATCCGTCGGAAATCGCGCCGTTACATGCTGGAGACAAGATCCAGGCGGATGTCGTGGTCGAAAAAGGCGTGGCCCTGTTGGAAAAAGTCAGGGTCACGGAACGGGCTGCTGCGAATCCAGCGGCTCCATCGGACAAACGATAGTCGCAAGCCGCATCTCGCGTTTCGGCTTGCGACCCATCCCCGTTGCCAGTAAACTCCATCGTGGAAATGGAAGGCGATGGAGTTCGCCATAACCGGGCCGATGCAATCGATCCGCCCTGATGACTCCTGGCTGCCCCGCGGCGCCAGGAGTTTTTTGTTGGCACTGTTGTAGCGCCCGCTTTCCGAAGCGGGCATCTTTGGCCACAAAGTGAAAATTCCGCAATCGAGGTGACGCGTTGAAAATCTTCCTGATTGCCTTGTTCGGCGCCATCGGCACGCTTGCGCGCTACGGCCTGCAAGGAGTCGTGCAAATCCGCATGGACGGAACATTTCCCTACGGCACGCTGCTCGTCAATCTCACGGGATGTTTCCTCCTCGGCTTGATCGGGCAGCTCACCCTGAATCGCGTGGTCATTCCGGCCGACTGGCGCGTGGCCATCGCCGTGGGATTCTTCGGAGGCTACACAACTTTCTCGAGTTTCGGCTGGGAAACCGCCAAAATGCTGGAAGATGGCGAATGGCTCCATGCATCCACTTATGTTGGCGCAAGCGTTATGGCAGGCTTGCTCCTATCCATCGCCGGGATTCGCATCGCCAATCGTTTCTAAATTCTTTGTCATTCCGAGCGAAGCGAGGAATCTGTTTTTTGGGGAAAAGGAACCACCCATGACTCACGAAAAATTCGAAGGCGAGCGCACATTGATGCGCATCCATATCGGCGAGTCGGACAAATGGCACGGTAAGCCGCTTCATGAAGCCATTGTCGAACTCCTGCGCAAGGAAAAATTCTCCGGCGCAACCGTTCTCCGCGGCGTCGCCGGCTTCGGCGGTTCCAGCGTGATTCATACCGACAAAATCCTCCGTCTTTCCCAAGACCTTCCCATCGTCGTCGAGGCCGTCGAAACCGCCGAAAAAATTGAAAACATTCTTCCACGCCTCGATGAAATGGTGGAAGGCGGTCTGATCACTCTCGAAAAAGTCCGCGTCATTCTCTATCGCTCCGCAAAAAAATAAATGTCCGAATCTCCTCAACAAGAATCCTGGCTCAATCGCACCATTCTTGGTGTTGGCCTTACTTCGCTTCTTTCGGACTGGAGCCACGAAGCCGCGACTGCGATCCTGCCCGCGTTCCTTTCGGTAATTGGAGTGGGCCCCGCGTGGCTCGGCGCCATCGAAGGCATTGCCGACGGCCTTTCCAGCTTTACCAAACTCCTGGCCGGCCATTACACCGATCGCTGGAAAAAACGAAAACCCATTGCGGTTTTTGGTTACACGATCACGGCGCTTGCCACTGGTTCCTTTGCGTTCGTCACCCATGCCTATCAGCTTGTCATCGGGCGCTCGCTTGCCTGGCTCGGCCGTGGAGTTCGTTCGCCTGCGAAGAAAGCACTGCTCACAGCCGATACGCCATCGTGGGCCTACGGCCGCGCGTTCGGCCTCGAACGTTTGATGGATACGGTCGGCGCGATCGGCGGCCCCGTCACCGCACTATGGCTCCTCGAAAAAACGGGACACGACTTCCGCAAAGTCTTTCTCTGGACCCTTGTTCCAGGCCTTATCGCTGCACTTTGCTTCCTCCTTCTGGTTCGTGAACGTCCGATCGAACGTCGAGCGAAGAAATCGTTGCTCATCGGGCTTCGTGAACTACCGCATGAATTCAGGGAGTTCCTGCTCGGCGTCGGCGTGTTTGGTGCTGGCGATTTTTCCCATTCGCTTCTGATTCTCTATGCAACCCGAATGCTCACCCCCGAACATGGAGCCCTGCGCGCGGCTTCTCTTGCCATCGCGCTGTACACGCTGCACAACTGCTTTTCCGCCGCATCGTCGTATGTAAGCGGCTGGCTCAGCGATTATCTGCCGCAGCGCAAGTATGTTCTCGCGGGAAGTTATGGCCTTGCAGTTGTAACTGCCATTCTCCTTTGCACCGGAACACATTCGTTGCTTCCGCTTGGCGCGATTTTTCTCCTTGCCGGAATCTTTGAAGGCGCGAAAGAAGCGCTGGAAGACGCTGTCGCGGCGAGTTGCGCTCCAAAGGAACAACACGGAATGGCCTTTGGAACCTTGGCTGCCGTAAATGCCGTTGGCGATTTTGCGTCGAGTCTTCTTGTCGGCGCGCTGTGGAGCGCATTTAACGTGGAAACCGCGTTTGGCGTTTCCGCTGCCCTCTTTTTCTCCGGCGCAATTCTCATTCTCCGTCTCCGCTAGCGCCTTCTATCGCCTGTGCGTTGCCATTCCAGGGGCTGCTCATTCCCGGGGAATCTGATTTTTTCTTTTTCTATCGCGCTTGTTCAGCTACTTGTATGATTCGGCCTGACAGATTGCGGAGGCCGTCGTGAATAGATCCTCTTTTCTAAAGATCATTTTTCTTTTCTCTTGTGTGGTCGTATTGCTGGCGACTTTTTCTGGTGAATCGCGCGCGTGGGACAACGGCTTGGCGCTGACTCCTCCCATGGGCTGGAACAGTTGGAACAAGTTCGGTTGCAACGTCAGCGAAGACATGATCAAGTCCATGGCCGATGCCATGGTCTCGAGCGGAATGAAAGACGCCGGCTATCAATACGTTGTGATTGACGATTGCTGGCAGGTGAGCCGCGACGAAAACGGATTCATCCTTGCCGACGAAAAACGTTTCCCTTCCGGTATCAAAGCGCTCGCCGGCTACGTTCACTCCAAAGGCCTGAAATTTGGAATTTATTCGGACGCAGGAAAGAAGACCTGCGCTGGGCGTCCCGGCAGCCAGGGGCACGAATTTCAGGACGCCATTCAGTATGCGCGCTGGGGCGTGGACTATCTGAAATACGATTGGTGCAACACGGACACCAGAAATGCGCAAGAGGCGTATTCCACGATGCGCGATGCGCTGGCGGCGACAGGGCGGCCGATTGTGTTCAGCATGTGCGAATGGGGAACGGCCAAGCCGTGGCAATGGGCGCAGAGCATCGGAAATCTCTGGCGCACCACCGGCGACATCAATGACCACTGGGAAGGAAAGAAAAAATGGCCCGATGGCGGCTGCTGCTCGCTCGGCATGCTGGACATTGTGGACATGCAAGTGGGGCTCGAAGGCGCGGCGGGACCGGGGCACTGGAACGACCCGGACATGCTGGAAGTCGGCAACGGCGGAATGACCAATCTCGAATATCGCTCGCACTTCAGTTTGTGGACCATGCTCGCCGCTCCGCTGATTGCCGGGAATGATTTGCGCTCGATGACGCCGGAGACCAAGGCGATCTTGACCAACAAAGAAGTGATCGCAATCAATCAGGATGCGCTCGGTTCACAAGGACGCCGCGTGCGCAAAGACGGCGACAAGGAAATTTGGGTGAAGCAACTGAAGGACGGAAGCCGCGCCGTGATTCTCTTCAATCGAGGCGCCGCCGAAACCGAAATCTCCGTGAACTGGACCGATCTTGGCTATCCCGAGCATCTTTCCGCCAGTGTTCGCGATCTCTGGGCCGCGAAAGACCTCGGCAAATTCAGCGGCAAGTACTCCGCGAAAGTGGCTTCCCACGAAACAGTAGTGCTGCGTGTGACGCCTTGAGGGGAACTAGTCGTCAGTTCACCTACCCTTCCAGCAAAAAGTTCTCACTGGTCGCAATGTAGCGCCGGGCTTGAGCCCGGCATCTCCAGCCAAACAGAGGTGCGCTGGGGCTTACGGGCCACCTGTGCGCCCGGCGCGGTAAAAATCTCGCGTTTCGTGTTGCGCGCGCGAACCCCCGATGCTAACGTTAGCGAAGAAAAGGCGAATTACGGAAAGGGTGTCCAATGGGGGATTCGCTCGCAGTCCGGCAAGTACTTGAACACACAAAGCTTGCTCAAGGTCCGGAAGTACTTCTGGAGAAGACCAACGCCAAAGCGCGGGCTGCGCTGGAAGCATTGGCCGCGCGGGACCACAACGGCGAAGTATTGACCGCGGTCCGGCACTTCCCCGCTCGTGAGGCTCAATGGGCGGAATTTTCCGAATGGGTAAACGCGGATTTGTGCGCCGCATACGGAGCCAAAGGCATTGCGCGCCTGTACAGCCACCAAGCCGCAGCGGCCGAGGCGGTTCACGCAAAGAAAAATATCGTCATTGTTACGCCGACTGCCTCGGGAAAAACACTTTGCTACAACCTGCCTGTCTTGCATCAAGTGCTTGAGAATCCCGATACGCGCGCTCTCTATTTGTTTCCAACCAAAGCGCTCGCGCAAGACCAGCTTGCCGAATTGCACGACCTGAATACGCGGCTCGAAAATCGTTTTGGTGTTTTCACTTACGACGGAGACACGCCGGGGGATGCGCGGCGGGCGATTCGCGAACGCGGCCACATCGTCCTGACGAATCCGGACATGCTGCACACAGGGATACTTCCTCATCACACAAAGTGGACGCGTCTCTTTGAAAATCTGAAATACATCGTGATAGACGAGCTTCATACGTATCGCGGCGTCTTTGGCAGCCATCTTTGCAACGTGCTCCGCCGACTGCAGCGCATTGCGAAGTTTTATGGCAGTACGCCGCAATTCATTTGCTGCTCAGCGACGATTGCGAATCCAGGCGAGCTTGCTTCGCGCCTGATCGAGAACAAGGTGGAAGTGCTCAGCGCAAACGGCGCTCCTGCGGGCGAAAAAACTTTCGTTTTCTACAATCCGCCTGTAGTCAACAAAGCCCTCGGCATTCGCAGGAGCTACATCAATGAATCTGCGCGCGTGGCGCAGGAATTTCTGAAGCACGAAATGCAGACGATGGTTTTTTCCAATTCGCGATTGCAGACGGAAGTACTTCTCACCTATTTGCAAAGAGCGAATTCGCAGCAGCCTGGACAGCCGGAATCGATTCGCGGCTATCGCGGCGGCTATTTGCCGAATGAACGCCGCGAAATCGAACGCGGCATCCGCGATGGAAAAATCCGCGGTATCGTCTCTACAAGCGCACTGGAGCTCGGAATCGACGTCGGCTCACTGGATAGCGTGGTGATGGCCGGTTATCCCGGAACGATTGCGGCCACCTGGCAACGCGCTGGTCGTGCGGGGCGGCGCAGCGGAAGCTCCTGTGCCGTGATGGTCGCTTCGTCTTCTCCGTTGGACCAATACATCGTCCGCAATCCGGACTATTTTTTCGGCAACACGCCGGAACACGCCTACATCCAGCCGGACAATCTGGAAATTCTGCTGAATCACCTGAAGTGCGCGGCGTTCGAGCTGCCAATCGAAGCTACCGAGAAAATGGGCGAAGCGGATTTGCCTGAACTGCTTCCCAAGCTCGCCGATGCCGGATACCTGCATCGCGCGGGCGACTTCTATCACTGGACGCAGGAAGCGTATCCCGCCGACACGGTGAGTTTGCGCTCGGTCACCAGCGACAATTTCATCATCGTGGACATTACCGGCGAGCCGCGGGTGATTGGCGAAGTTGATTTCCCTAGCGCGCTGACTTTCCTGCACGAAAAGGCGATCTATCTTCACGGCGGTCAGCAATATCACGTCGAACACATGGACTTCAAGGAGCGCAAAGCGTATGTGAAGGAAGTCGATTCGGACTACTACACGGACGCCGTGAAGTATACGCAGGTGCGGGTGCTTGAAGGCGCAAACTCCGAAAGAATTTCACCGGGCGGTGAAAACCTTTGGCATGTTCGGACGCACGGGGACGTACTGGTGCGGTCGCAAGTGGTGGGATTCAAGAAAATAAAATTTTTCACCCATGAAAACATCGGCGATGGAAAACTCGAACTTCCCGAAAACGAGATGCACACGACAGCTTACTGGATGACGCTCGAACGCGGTCTCGTCGAATCGCTTCCCTTTTCCGTGAGCGAGCGCCAAAGCGGAATGTTCGGACTTCTGCACGCCATGGCCAGCGTCGCGACCCTGCTCCTTATGTGCGATGGCCGCGACCTCGGCACCGCTATCGGCGAGCGCCCGCCGGCCGCGGGTTCGGGCGAGTCCGAATTTGCGCCAGTTCGGTATGAAGAAATGGCGTCCGGAAAAATGAAGGAATTTTTCGAGCCGAACCTTTACCTCTACGACGCCTATCCGGGCGGCATCGGATTCAGCGAACCGCTCTTCCGCGCTCACGATCTGTTGATCGAGAAGACGCGCGAGCTGATCGCCGGCTGCGAGTGCGAAGACGGCTGTCCTTCCTGCGTCGGCCCCGCTGGCGACTTGGTTCCACGCGCCAAGGAAGCTGCGCTGGCCATTCTCGGCAGAGTCTGCGCGTGAGTACTTCCGACAAATTCGCCCGCCTTTCTGCGCTCAAGCCGGTGCGGTCTGCCGCTCCGCTTGCGGAGCCGTCGAACGAGCCGATGCAAGGCGACGAAGTCACGCAGCTCCTCGGCGGCCTCTGCCAAAAAACAAAGTACGGCCAGCATCTGACGATTCGAAATTGGTATTCCTCACCCGAATTCTCCGAACCCGCTCCCGCCGCACTCGACCTGCTCACGCGCAACAAGGACGAAACGCTCTCGCGTAAAACGCGCGCAGCTCTCGAAAATCCGGAAAGATGGCTATTCCTCGACACGGAAACCACCGGTCTCGCCGGAGGCACCGGCACTTACGCGTTTCTCACCGGTATCGCGTGGTGGGACGCAGGCGGACTGCAAGTCGAACAATTCTTCATGCGCGATTTCACGGAGGAACATTCCGTCCTGTGCGAACTCGCTGCACGCATCGCCGAGCGGCCGGTGCTTGTCACGTACAACGGAAAAACGTTCGATTGGCCGCTGCTCGAAAGCCGCTTTACCATGACGCGCCGAATCCCGGCGCCGAAGCTCGCCGCTCATCTGGATCTTCTCCATCCCGCACGCGCTCTTTGGAAATTGCGCCTCGGCTCGGTGCGGCTCACTGACCTCGAACGCCAAGTCCTCGATGCAGAGCGCCTTGGCTGGCGCCGCGAAGACGACGTCGCCTCCGCGCTGATTCCGCAATTTTATTTCGATTATTTGCGCGGTGGCTCGGCGGCGCCGCTTGCAGGGGTCGTCCGCCACAACCAAATGGACTTGCGCGGCCTTGCTGCGCTCTTCGGAAAAATCAACACGCTGCTTAGTACAGAAGTGCTGGCTGAAACCGATGGCCGCGACCTCTTCGGGCTTTCGCGGTTTCTTCATCGCCGGGGCGAATCGCCAAAAGCCGAAAAAATATGCGTGAAAGCTCTCGAAGCCGGACTGCCTGCCGAGCATCGCCAACAAGCCTCGCGCGATCTGGCGCTAATGGCCAAACGGCGCGGAGATCATGCCGCCGCTGCCGAACTCTGGAAAAGTTTGCTGCAGGGAAACCAGAGCGCAATCGAAGCGTGCGAGCAATTGGCGATCTATTTCGAACGCCGCGAGAAAAATATCGAGCTTGCCGCCGAATATGTCCAGTTGGGACTGGCCAAGCTTCGCTCTGGCGGCCAGCGGCTACGCGATCCCTTTGCCGAAGCGCGCATCTTGCGCAGGGAAAACAGCCTGCTTCGCCGCCTTGCCAGGCTCGAACAGCGTCTCGCTACTTCGCGGCCGCAACTGCAGCCGGAACGCTCGACGGCGGCAACTGCCGGGCGACTTTTGTAGGATCGGCGACCGGTTTCTGCGGCTGTTCCGGCAGCGGCGGCCATTTCAATTCCGTGTTCCACCAGGCAAACACGGAGCGGCCGGTTCCTTCGAGCGTGACACACTCGCTTCCAAAACATCTCAAGAAGACCGCGCCATCGGGCGTATCAAATGAAAAATAGTCCGGCTTGCGCAGGAGATTCTTGCGTTCCGTATATTTCTTCTCGAGCGCTTCCGAATACTGCCCGAGGAAGCGCGCAGCCGCCTCATCGCTGGCAAGCGCAATGCGTGTGGCAAGCACGAGCTTCTTCGTCTGCTTATGCTCGTAGACGATGTAGTGATCGCCTTCCCACTGTTCGGCCAGGGGAACCGCGCGCTTGTCGTCCAAAAACTGTTTCAGTACTTCCCGCCACCCGAATTCGCCCATGGTGTCGTCTTCGAGCTTGATCCAATCGGAGCTAAGCTGTTTTTCGAACGACGGCACGCTCACGACCTTCGGAGTCTTTCCCGCTTTGTATAGCGCTGGATGAAGGATTTGCTGCGTGGAAACCGGAGGCTTGCTGAACAGTGTCCCCAGGGAAGACCATCCGGCGGGCTTCATTGCGGCTGCATTGAAACGAAATCCGGATAAGTAGGGAAAGAGCAGCGTGTCCTTAATAAATTGAGGAGCAGCCTGCAGCTTTGGCGAGCCGGTCATATCCCCCATGAGGATAGAAGGGTCAAAATCGGGCAAATCTTTCAACGAACGGCCAGTGCCTTGCAGCATGTAGTCAAACATCGCCGCCATGGCGCTGCCTTCCAAAACAGCTTCGCGGGCCATTGTCGCGTCGCCGTTGCTCTTTGCCGCCTTCGACCAGGCTTCGAGGTTGAAATATTGATCTTCCAGTGCATGAGTCAGCTCGTGGGCCATCACCGGTTTCTGCTCGGAAACCGGAATCCAATCTGCGATGTAAAATTCCCTGGCTTTTGGATCGTACAGTCCGGCAATTTGCTCCGTCATCAGGTCAATCAGGAAGGGGTCCAGGTCAAAATTCTTGGGCAGCAATCCGAAGGCTTCCGCTGCTCGGGTGTCCGCATACCGCTCCTGCGGATTCTTGTCGTCGTTAAGCTGCTGGACCAGGTAGGCCCGGATCTCATCCCGGGATCTAAGCGTTTTCTTAAGAGGCTCCCGCAACTTCAATCCGGTAATTTGACTCATCTGCTCCAACACTTCGTCCGCAACCGCCGCAAATTCCCGTGTCACGGTCCCGTTCGAAGGAGCTGGTGCGGTTCCCTTTGCATCCTGGCCAACCGCAGGTCCGGCCAGGCAAACGACCAGAATGGACGCCAACACGCCAGGAAAAATAAAGGACCGAAACAAAGCGGACTTGTGTCTCATACACGCAGAATAGCAGAACACCGCGTGTCTGCAGCGGCCCGGCACGCCCCTCGCCGCATTTCTCCACCACATGGATTTCGGCGGAACGAAGCTGTAGTGCGGAGACATTTTGCCAATTTTGCGATAGGCTTGGGAAGGTGTTCTGAATTCTTAACAAAATGGTAATCGAACTGTCCTCTTCCGGTGTGGCGCGTCTTTTGAGGAGCAAATGCTTCCAGGCCTGCGACTTCGACAAATCCGCGAAAGATTAGGCTTAACATACCGGGATGTGGAGCGCATTAGCCTTGAACTTGCCGCCCAACGGGGCCGTCCTGAATTTGTCCTTCATCTGAGCCGGCTTGCAGACATCGAAAACCACGACACCGTGCCCAGTTTGCACAAACTGTACACGCTCGCGGTCGCGTACCATCTAAATCCGCTTGAACTTTTTGGCTGGTACGATGTCCCGCTGGAGGAATGTTTTCAGGACGGTGTGAATTTTCCATCTCCGCAAACACACCGGATGGCCGCTCCGGCGGGGCTTAAAGTTCCTCTGCGATTCGACCCCGCTTTCGATCCCCGAAGAACCGACTTTCTTTCCCGGATGGTCGAACGTTGGGGGCACTTCGAAGGCGCTTTGACAACGGGCAACGGGCGGTATTGCCACGGCTTTGTCGGTCTGGAAGACCGGCGCATGGTTCCGCTTCTTCGGCCGGGCAGCATCGTGTTGGTGGACACTTCCGTCCGGCAAATCGAGGAAGACCTGTGGACCAGCGAACACGACCGCCCGATGTACTTTGTTGATATCAGGCACGGTTATCGCTGCGGATGGTTTCACCAGGATGGGTCGAATCTAGTGATGCAGCCGCATACTCTTTCGCGCTGTCTCCAGGAATCCTGGAAGCTTCCTCAGGAAGCGGAAATTGTGGGCAGGATTGTGGGAGTGGTGATGCGTCTAAACGAACCCTGGCAGTTCAGGTTTGCAGAATCTCTAGGAGCGCACGGAGGTTCGAACAAAAAAGTTCTTTGAGGTATTCCGGCGAATCCTCCGGCATCAGGATTCGATACGCTTCCATTTGCCGCCAGTGCGAGATCGTCTCCTTGACTTCGCCGTCCATTGCTTCCAGGCAGCTCACAAGATCAGCCTCTTGCAGAGCGAGCGGTGTCTCCAGAATTCTTTGAAACACCTCTTCGTGACATTGTTTTAAGGCTTGTTGAATCGCTTCTGCGGGATAGAGGCATGCCAGCCCCGCGTGCTCATACCGTCCCGAGGAGAGATCCCGCAAAGAAGCAATGTAGGTCAGCCGCCCAAAATCGTTGGGAATCGCAGACAACGTGGTCACGGCAAAATCATGAATAATGTGCCGGTTCTGCTCGAGCTGTGCGTGAATGCTCACAAGTTGTTCCGAACCATGAACGTTTTCCACTAATTCGTTTCAGGTGGCGCAGCACTTTGCATGATGGCCCCAGGAGGTGTTCATCATGCATTCCAAAAAATCAGCCTTGGCTTGCGGCGTCGCCCTTGCAACAGTTGCAATCCTAGTTCCCCTTATCTCGCGGGTCAATCATTTCAGCGTTGGTTCGCAGCCAACGGTCAGTGGCCGTCAACTGCGGGCAGATGTCAATCCAGTTCCACCGCTTCCTCCGCCCAAGGGTTCCTTCAACACGACTGAGACCGTCATTGCAGACTTAAATCCCGTTCCCCCCTTGCCACCGCCCAAAGGCAAGCCGAAAACACAAGTCTTGAGCGCCGATGTCAATCCGGTTCCACCGCTTCCTCCGCCCAAGGGTCATGGGACTTCTGCTGTTCAGGCATAGGCGAATCCTTCCGAACGGATTAGAGTTTCCTTATTTTTCAATCCTTCTTGTTTGTTTTACCCTGCGGGTTACAGTACCACCTGACTAACACGGAAGCGCATCCTGGCTATTTACTACATTCTAAGAGAATGTTAGGATGCGCTTCTGTATGACTGAAATGGCAATTACAATCCGCGTTCTTTGGGCGATTTCCTTTCTTCTTGCCTTCTTCATCGTCCTCGTCATGACGAGGAAAAAGCAGTACCGCGACTTCCCTGCTTTTTACGCGTACCTATTGCTCAATCTGGTTCAGCTTCCCGTTATCTATTGGGTTTATGCAGTGAAGGGATTTTCTTCCTGGACGGCCTTTTACACGGCATGGATCTCACAGGCGACCATTGTCCTCGCCAGATGGCTAGCGGTGTGTGAACTGTGCCGCGGGATTCTGGGTCATTTTAAAGGAATTTGGGGACTAGCGTGGAGATTACTGACTCTTGTAGGCGCCTCCGCACTTATCGTCGCCATTTGGCTGGGCGGTCACGATTTCATGCGCCTGGTCAGCACCTTCGACCTGGGACTCGAACTTTCCATTGCGTCTGTCCTGCTCGTCTTTTTTCTGTTTGCCCGCTTTTATAACGTCCAGGTTGAGTCGTCTCTTCGGTCCATGGGGATCGCGTTTTGCCTCTACTCTTGCTTTCGCTTCTTGAATGATTCTGTTCTTCAAAAGTTTCTCCAGGACTATGCAAACACCTGGAGCCTTGTGGATGGAGCGACTTATCTGGCGACACTCGTTTTGATCGGTTGTGCGCTTTATGTCATGCAGGAGCGGCCAAGCCGGAAGGTCAACCTCCTTCCCCGCGGTGTCTACGGTCAATTTGTACCGCTGGCTAACGACCGGCTCGCGGCCCTCAATGAAAGACTCAGTGACTTATTGAAATCGAGCGCAGGCGGAAAGGTATGACCACACTCCTCATCATTGCCGGAATTGTCGTTTTAGGGCTGCTAGCAGGACTGGTCTACAGGGAGGGGAAGAGGAAGGCGCTGCCAGTAAACACCGCGGAAAGCAGTGAAGACATTGGTTTTTCCTGCGGTCACCATGCGAATCTTGCACAGTTGCGCCAGGCGCTGGACTCCGCCGACCTGGAGTACGTGAAAAATCGCGTCAAACCGCGCGCGGCTCGCCGATTCCGCGAAGAACGCCGCCGCATCGCGCGCTGCTATCTCGAAGCACTCCATGAGGACTTCACGCGTCTGATGCGGGCGGCGCAACTGGTCGCGGCGCTCTCCCCTGAAGTTGAAGCTACTCTGGAGTGGAGGCGTTTTCGTCTGAATCTGGAATTTCACTTGAAGTACCGCATCTTGGCGGCAAAATTTGCGATGGGAGCTGTTCCATTCGCACCACTGGAAAAACTCGCCACGATTGTGAGCTCGCTAGCAATGGACCTGGAGCGGGTAATCAATGAAATAGGAGCAGCTTCTTTGCGCGGCCAGGAACAGCCCTTATCGACTCGTTGACGATTTGGCTCTGTTCAGCACGCCATCGATTGTCGCCAGCAATTGCAGTGCATCGAACGGTTTCTGCAGGACCATTTCGTCCGACGCCCCTGTCGCCTGGGAACTTTCCGCCAGGGCGCTCATCACAATTGTTCTTTCAACAAGTTCCGGCCGCTCTCTTTCCATCCACTCGCGCAACCCCTTATTCCCTTTTCTGCCCGCGACCTCTACGTCGGAAAGCACTAGATCGAACTCTCGCGAGCGCAGCAATGTTTGCGCCTCCTCCAGGCTTCTCGCAGTAAACACCTGATGCTCCCGATTCTTGAGCATGGCCTGGACAGCTTCCAACACCGAGGTTTCTGGGTCTATCAAAAGAATTTTTGCCTTGTCGCCGTTCATGGCTGCTTTTGACACTTCTTCGATCTTTCCAGCGGCAATTTCATGGAAAGGAATCTCAATCGTAAAGCATGCGCCCCGAGGCAGCGCGTTCCTGACGTGAATGGAACCGCCGTGTTCCGTAATGATTCCGTAGCAAATACTCAGCCCCAATCCGGTGCCCTTGCCGACCGGCTTCGTCGTATAGAACGGATCAAATACACGCGAGGAATCCTTGACGCCTGTTCCGCTATCTGTAAATTCCACAAAGAGCTTCTGGTCTTTCTTGCCGGTGGAAACCCAAAGGTCGCCATCGGCCGATTTTTCGAGAATGGCGTCCACCGCGTTGTTCACCATGTTCAGAAATACTTGCTGTAACTGGTGAGGATCGGCGGCGGTCAACGGCAAATCCTCGGAAAGGTCAAGGTGGACCCGAATGTTGTGCATTCGCAAATCGTAGTCCCGCAACGCCAATGTATCTTCCACAATCTTGTTCAGAGAAACCGGTATGCGTTCCGGTTTGTGCTGCCGCGCGAAACTCAGCAGATTCTGCACGATTCGATGCGTGCGCTGGGCCTGTTTGTAGAGTTTTTCCGAGTACTCCACACCCTGAGCGTTCATCTGCCCGCTCGAACTCAACAGTTGGCTGTACCCCAGAATCGCCGTCAGCGGATTGTTCAATTCGTGTGCCACTCCGGAAATAAGCTGTCCCACGGCGGCCATCTTTTCGCTATGAAGCAACTGTTCCTGCGTTTTCCGCAAATCGTCGTAAGCCTGGCGAGTCTGCTCATACAACAACGAGCGCTCGATTGCATTGGAAGTCTGGCTACCCACGGCAATCAGCAAGTTCACATCCGATGGCGTGAATTCTCTCGGCGCACGCGAACCCACGACCAGGGCGCCCATTACACGGTCCTTCGACCATAGAATCACCACGTATGCGGTGACAATCTGCTCCCTGCGCTGCGCATCCCGGAAGATCTGTGGAAGCGGCAAGCCCTGCACAGAGAGAAACGTCGCGTGCACTGCCTTGATGTGATGCAATAACTCCACTGGCACTTTTGTCGGCGGAAAATTCCGGGCGTATTCAGACCGGTGCCCAACAGCAGCCACGCGACGAATCGTGTCGCCGTCCTCGTTAAAAAGGTAGAGAGAGGTCGCGTCCAATCCAAAGAGCTCAACGATTTGCCGCAGCGTCCGGTGCAGCGAGTCGGAAAGGTCCATGGATTCAGTCAAAGTCTTGGCGATCGAATTCAGAACCAGTAGCTCGCGATTTCGGCGCCGGATCTCCTGCTCGGCCCGCTTGCGTTCCGTGATGTCCAACAAGAACCCCTGATAGGCGGTTGCGACCCCGGAAGGCTCGCGCACCGCAATCGAAGACTCCATGACCGTGCGCACTTCTCCGTCGCGGGTGCGAAGTTCGAATTCGAAATCCGCTACGGAACCATGATCTTCCAGGAGCTTCTTAAGCCGTTCGCGGTCTTGTGGATTCACGTAAAGAGAGGGAATTTCCAGCGCAAGCAGCGATTCGCGGGTCGGATAGCCGCAAATCCTCTGAAAGGCCTCGTTGAAATCCAAAAAGCGGCCCTGTGGCGTCGAAATAAACACGCCTTCCTGCACGTTCGAAACGAGCGATCGGTATTTCTCTTCCGCGCGCTTCCGCTCCGTAATGTCCTTCAACACATGCACTGTGCCGAGGGCCCGTCCGCTTGGATCGGAAAAGGTCGAATTGGAGGCAAGGAAAAACCCCGGCAGCCAGGGATCGGGTTCGTCGCCTTCACCGGCGCGCCCCTCGCAATAGGGACAATCCTTGTAAGCCAGATTCTTCTGCGGAAAGAGATCCGTCACGATCCGTCCGACGTGGGCCGCCGCGTCGCGTCCCGTCAATTGGCGCAATCGCTGGTTCAGCCGCACGACGCGGAACTGCTGGTCGTGCACGAGAATCGGATCGCCAATGGAGTCAAACGTGTATTCCCATTGCCGGTGAACGCTGTCCACCTGCTCGAAGAGCCTTACATTTTGGAGCGTCAGGCCAAGAAAATTGGCGATGTTCGTCAAATACGCGGACTCGTCGCCTTCGTAGTTCAGCGCTCCATTGGATCCAATACCCAGTATTCCAAGAACTCCGTCCTTGCCTCGCAGCGGCAGCGCAATAATTTCCTGCACCGCACTTTCGGACATTCGCCGGCGTTCCTGTTCATCCTGTTCGTCCTGATACCGAATAATTTGAAAGTCCTTTTGCAGAACGCGCTTCGCCCAGCTCTCTTCGGCGGAAATTGCGGGGTTCCGCTTCAGGTAGTTCTCATGAAATCCAACTGCTGCGTGAATCACCAGCTTTGCATCGCTGCCCTTGCCCTCGAGCAAGCGCACCAGGCCATGCGTCCCATTCACGCTCTCGACAACTTGCTTCAGAACGGTGTCGAGCAACTCCTTCGTCGAAAGCGTTTGCGTGCTCGCGGTCGTCAGCAGAGTCAACTTGCGCAACTTCGCGTTCAGTTCTTCATTTCTCCTGCGAGCGCCTTCCAGCACAAGCACGATCATGGCGATGCCGAGCGTCACGCCCAGCAAATCGTCGAACGCCACGCGAAGCAAAAAGTACGGGCTCCCCGGCCATAGCGGCCGGTCAATTCCTTGCAGCCCATTCAGGCAAAACAAACCTGCCAGCAAATGTGCTCCGTATGTTTTTCCTGCGGTTCGCCACAGCAGCCACCCGGAGATGAGACTCAGCAGGCACAATAGGGCCGAACTCTCCCATCGGATATGGCCGTACACCGCCGGTGAAGACCGTTCCAGGTAGATCAGGGTCACAATGGAAACAACCGAGACCGGCCAGACCGCCAGGAATTGCCTTTTTGTTCCAATTTTGAAGTTCAGGACCGTACTCAGAAACGCGAAGTACCCTGCGGCTTGCAGACAAAGCTGCAGCGTCCCCAGGGCGTGATACGGCCAGGATAAAAAGAAGAGTTTTGCGATTGCCGACCCGGTCAGCGCAAGCCATCCGGTCAGCCACATTCGGAAATACGAAGCCTTATGATCTCGTTTCAGAAGGGCAAATAAGACGAGAAGAACGACGTAGGCGGTCGCTTCAAAGAAAGCGATGGCTGGCAAGCCCTGATTTGGCAACACGTTGCGCCGCCTCCCGGTTTCACACCTATGTGCATGCGCGCTCGACTCTGCGGGGCCTTCGTACTCGGCGCGTTGCCTTGAGAGAGAACCGTTAATTCTCACGCTAACACGCTGTTTTCTGAATGGGCAAGGCTGCCCCAACAGGGGTGTGACCTCTCGTATAATGACGACTGGGAGCCCCTCCGTGGAAACCGAAAAGATACTGGTCGTCGACGACGAAGAAGCGATTCGCGAAGTAGTTTCGACGATGTTGCAGGCCAAGGGCTACGACTGCGCCGCCGTGAACAATGGCCGCGCCGCCCAGGAGTACGTGAAAAAGGCAACTCCTGACCTGGTCCTGAGCGACATGATCATGCCGGAAATGGACGGCATCAAGCTTCTCGATTGGCTCCGCGAGTATGATCCCGAAGTCCCGGTGATCATGGTTACTGCCATCCACGATATTTCCACCGCGCTCGAAGCCATTCGTCGCGGCGCTTACGATTACATCCTTAAGCCCTTCGAGAAAGACCAGCTTTTCCTCGGC
This sequence comes from Acidobacteriota bacterium, assembly GCA_018268785.1. Lineage (GTDB taxonomy): Bacteria > Acidobacteriota > Terriglobia > Acidiferrales > UBA7541 > Acidiferrum. The sequence continues at coordinate 25,624 of JAFDVY010000043.1, forward strand.
GTTGGCCGCGCGTTGCAGCATCGACGCCTCATCATGGAGAACCGGAATTATCAGCGGAATCTCGAACAACTAGTTGAGGAGCGGACTGCGCAGTTGAGCGGAACCTTGGCGCAGTTGGAGCAATCCTACGACGACACGCTCGAAGCTCTTGGCAGCGCGCTCGACTTGAAAGACGCCGAAACGGAAGGCCATTGCCAGCGCGTCACCGCGTTCACGATTTCCATCGCCAAGACCATGCCGGTGCCGAATCCCTATTTACCGGTGCTCGCGCGCGCCGCTTTTCTTCACGACATCGGCAAAATGGCCATCCCAGACAGCATTCTTCGCAAACCAGGTCCACTCAACGACGACGAAAAACAGGTCATGCGCCGCCACTGCCAGATCGGCTATGACATGCTCATTCGAATTCCCTTTTTGCGGGACGCAGCCGAAATCGTGCTCGCTCACCAGGAATTTTTTGATGGCACGGGCTATCCCCGCAATCTAAAAGGCGAACAAATTCCGCTTGGCGCACGCATATTTACCGTCGCCGACTCGCTCGATGCCATGATCAGCGACCGCCCCTACCGCAAAGCGCTTCCCATCAGCCATGCGCGCGAAGAAGTTCGCCGCTGTGCCGGCACCCAGTTCGACCCCAAAGTCGTGGAAGTGTTTCTCTCCATCCCCGAACAACATTGGATGGACCTCCGCGAAAGCCTCGGCTCCCCCTTCCGCCTCGCGCACCTCAAGAGCCTGCAAACAAACTAATCTTGTCCGACAAGGCTCTTCTTCGAAGGACCTTCGCAAATATCTTCCGACACAAAAGAAAAAGGGAGGCTGAACTTCAGCCTCCCTCTTTGTCCTGGTTGTCTTCTTGGCTAAAAATCGTAGCGTAACGCGAGTTGTAGAACACGATTCGCATTCGCCTGGCCGGTAATCTGCCCGAAAGTCGGTGAATTGATATTCGCCCCGGGATCCGAGAAGTTTGTGTGATTCGCCACATTATACGCATCCGCTCGGAAAGTAATCGAATGTTTTTCGGACCACGGCATCTCGAACTTCTTGATCAGAGACATGTCCACATTGACAAATCCCGGACCGCGCAAATTATTCCTATTGCCGATTTGCCCGCCGAACGGATTGCTCAGCGCGCTCAGTGCCGTAGTGGGATTCGAAAAGTATTGTATCCGGCCGTTAGAGTCATGGATGCGAGTGGCTAGGGCAGACGCAGGGCCCGTAAGAACCGCCGGGCTATCAAAGACGAACCCTACGGGGAACGCTCCCGTGTTGGTGCTAAACGCGAAGCCCGAATGGGCGCTCAAGATTCCCGAAACCTGCCAGCCCCCAATTATCGTATTCAACCCTCTGTGGATTCCACGCCCAAAGGCTTGTCCACGACCAAACGGCAGTTCGTAAACGCCATACGCGGAGAAAACATGAGTAGTGTCAAAATCGGAAGGTCCGCGACAGATTCTGAAGTTTGTGGCGTCACACACAAGGCCGCCCGCCACGGTATTCGCCACGCTCGAAACATTGTCGATCGAGCGCGAATACGTATAGTTGAATGTAAACTGCAATCCACGAGAAGGATTCTTGTGCAATGACACCAGCATTCCGTTGTAGCTCGACGAGCCGAAGTTGCCAATGTAGGCGTTCGTCGAGAATTGGCCTGCCATTCCGGCGTTGTTCGGGATCACACCGAAGAAGCTGAGAGCTTGCATAGTGTCGGATAAATCCCCCTTTACCACAAGATTTCCCAACACATTGGCAATGACTTGTGTTGCACCCGGAAACACTTGGTTCTCAAACCAAGGTTGGGGTGTAACAGGGCTCCCACTACGCAGTTCTTGGCTCAGCGCATTGAACGCAGGGAACAGGAACTGGCCGGAAGTGGTGTCCTTAAAATTAAGCACTTGTCCCGCGTCGGCTTGGGCAAACAGCTTCCTCCCTAGGCGTCCCACGTAATCAACTTGCAGCAGAAAATTCGCCGGCAGTTGTCTTTGCACGCCCAGCGAAAATGTATAAGCGTATGGCGTGTCAAAATGATGATCAACGGTGTAGTTGAATTGTCCCTCTGCATTTCCAAACGGGACGCCATTGTTGACGAACGGAGCCAATGGATGTGTCACCGGTTGTGGGGTATTCGTTACTGGCAATGTCCCTAGTGCCGTGAAACGAGGATCCGTTCCCAGATCGCCGAACAGTGTGTTGGACGTCGTGTTGAAGAGATAGGAAAGCTGGTCTTGAATGAAGTTAATCGTGTTTGCGTTCACGCGGTCATGCACGATCGAACCGCTGGCACGAATTACCGTTGCCCTGTCGCCGAAAATGCTGCCCAACACTCCCGACCGGAAAGTCGGATTGTAAGCAAAAGCAATTCGGGGTGCAAAGTTCGTTGGATTGGATTCGTAAATGCTGCGGCCACCTTTGTTGGCCTTTCCTCCCAAATCGTACATCAGGAAAGGAATCGCCGTATCACCTTCGATTCCCTGTGCTGCCGCCGCAACGCGTGCATTCAAATAGCTTTGAAATCCGATGTCGGAAACGGACTGGAGCCCATTCGTCTCATAAGGCACCGAGAAATACAAATACCTGAGGCCATAAGTAAACGTAAAGGAACTGTTTACCCTCCAAGAATCCTGCGCATACCCTTCATACTCGAAATATCGATAGTCTCGAACCTTTGGCGAACCGATTGGCTGTGCTGCGCCGCTCGCGTTGAGGTTGAAATTGGTGTTAACCGATGCAAAACGACCAAGGAGGAACGGGAAAACCTGGTCCC
>JAFDVY010000044.1 GCA_018268785.1 Acidobacteriota bacterium
GTTAAAGTCCTTTGTTTTCTATCAAATCTGCATGTGTTGATTCTAAAGGGGGTTACGGGCGCGGATTGGAGCGGGCAGGCAACTGGGAAAAGTGGGGGAGGAAATTTCGAATGGAGGCCAGTTAACACGCGAAAGGATAGCATAATTAGTTTATTTATTCAATACTTCTCTTTACAGTATTTTACTCAACGGTCTTGCGACCGTAACTCAAATCTTTACACGGAGTTCACGGAGCTCTCAGAGGGCACAGAGAAGAAGGTGCATGGCTGAGGAGAGCAGCAAGCGTGAAAAGAGATTGCTGCGAAAAGAAAAACGGCGGGGCTTTTTGAAGGCCCCGCCGGAAGGTTGTTGGATGGTTAAGGTTGAACAGGTTAGAAGGTGAACTTCAGACCGTACTGAAGTTCACGAGCCGGCTTGGTGGCAGTCGCGCGACCCCAGACTCCGTTGGCTCCGTTTCCAGTGCCAGAGCCATACGCGGTGATCACATTGTTTGTTGGGCTGCACGGCTCGAATTGCTGCTTCTGCGTGTTGGTTGCGGGGTCCACGGCGGATATCGAAGGTCCACAGTAGACACCGCTGCCGTTGTAGAAGAAACCAGCCTGATTGCCGACGCCGCCGATGGAGTTGGCGTCGAAGTTCGCGTGATTGAAGGCGTTGAAGAAGTCCATGCTGAAGCGAATGTTGAACCTCTCCTTGAAGCGGAAGTTCTTGTAGAGGCCGAAGTCCGCATTGACGTAGTGTGGTCCCTGGCAAGCTCCACGAGGAGCGTTGCCGATGGTACCAATCTGATATCCGATGAGAGTGAAGGCTCCTGGATTGTCAATTTGCGCCCCAGAAGTACCTGAGTTGCAAGCAGTGCCCGCCACGATGTTTGGACGCTGGTTGTTAGGGTAACCAGTACCAGACAGCGACGACAAAGCGCATGGGAAATTCGCGCCGTTGAAGCTGCAGTTGTTGACTGGCGCTGCCGGGTTGATGAAGCCAAAGGTTGTCTCGCCAGCCGCTCCGATGCCGTTTTGGTACACAGACTGGGAGTTGCCGTTTTCGGCGGTGAAGATGGTGTTGAATTCCCATCCGCCAACTGTATTCCTGACGAAGGCGTTCTGTTTTTCAAGCTTGGGCAAATAGAAGACTTCGTTCATGACGAAGATATTGGGGCGGTTGATGGTGGCGTTGCCGCGATCCAGGCGAAGGTTCTCGATGTTCGTGAAGCTGCCCTGGCTGGCGCCACCGTTGGCGGCATCTTCTTCGATGCTGGCGATGGTGTGCGACCAGGTGTAAGCAGCCTGGAACGTGGAGAAGCTGCCGATTTTGGAACGGAACATGACCTGGAGGGCGTGGTAGGTGGAATGTCCGTCACGGGAGAAATAGTTCAGAGCGCCGAAGTTGCTCGCTGGCCGCAGGACGTTGATGCTCGGAGTTGCGCCTTGTGCGGAATTGCCCAGGAACGAACCCAACGCAAAATCGCTCCCCGGAACCTGGTTGAGGTCATAGGTGCTGGTCAAGTGAATGCCGACGTTTCCGACGTAGCCGACCTGCAAAGCGGTGTTTCGAGCAAGCTGCTGCTCGACGGAGACATTCCATTGCCAGGTGTTGGGAGTGACGCCGCGCGGAGAACGACCGCCACTTGGAGAAGTGGAAGCTCCGGCAAGCGTAGGAGCAGTATCCAAGGATCGGTTCAGCGATGCGCCAACCGCAAATGGCGCGGTGTTCGTCAAACCGACTTGCGGGCTTACACGCTCGCGCTGATAGAACTGACCTCCACCGATGCGGAGCGCTGTCTTTCCCGTGCCGAAGACATCCCAAGCGATGCCCAAGCGGGGCGCGATATTGTGGTTATTGTTTTCGATCAAGGCACGGTTCACACCAGGCGTACCAGCGCTCAGAGGAAGACCGAGAGAAGAGGCAGCCTCAGAGCAGAAATTGGTACTCGGCACTAGGACGACGCCATTGCAAGCATCGCCCGAAGGGCGGGTCGGGTCGTAAGCGGCGAGGCTAAAGGAAGCCATTCTGTTATCCGCATCATACGGTTCACGAAGGAAGGACCAACGAAAACCGTAGGTTAGGGTGACGCGCCGGCTGATCTTGAAGGTGTCGCCAGCGTAGAACTCTATGTCGTGCCAGCGGCCTTGATCAACGGGGTTGATATTGGATTCGCCCACGCCTTGGATCATCTGTGGGTTAGGGCCGGTGCCAGGGAGCAGAACGTTGGCGAGAGCGTTGCCTGTAACGATAGTCTGGCCCCATCCGCTGTTGCTGATGCCGAACGACGGGCGATCCTGCCCTCCAAATTGGTTTTCCTGTTTGATGTTGTGGCTGACCAGGGCGCCAAATTTCCAGACGTGGTTACCCTGGATCTTGGTGACGTTGTCCTGCCAGGTAAAGAGGTCCATGTGGTTGCCATAGCCGACGATAGACCAAATGGAAGCGAAGTTGCCGTAATTCTGCAGACCACCCCAAACTGTAGGGATACCGCCAGGAGTCTTGCCAGAGGCCGGCCAAACGCTAGGCATGGCTTGGTCGAACTGCGTGCTCAACGTCGGATTGGTTCCGCCCGGAGTGACAATAATCGCATTATGCGAATATCCGAACTGGAAGTCATTGATCAGAGTGCTGCTGAGTTGCGAGCTCAATTTGCCCATGACGCTCTTTGAGGGTTGATCCCAATTGCCCTGGTAGGTGGCAAAGTTGTCGTCGCCCCATCCGAAACCGTTGTTGGGAGCGGGGAACTTCCACGAGTCCTGCGTGTAACGGAAGCTGAGGCGGTGCTTTTTGGTAAGGTCGTAATCGACACGAACGTTTTCTTCCCGCCACGGCACACGACCACTTTGGTTTTCGGCGAAGTTGAAGTTTGTGCCGGGAACCAGGGTAGTACGATTTGGCAGCGGATAGTAGGCAGCCAAAAGCATACCCACGGCGTCTGGATTGGCGATGGCGTATGGATTGCCAGCGGCCTGAGAAGCTGCTGGAATATTGGAGGTTGCCGAGTAGTTTGGCGCTGAAGGTGTGCCGTTATTAGTAAATGTGGCGGGCGGCGGGGCGTTGCAAGTGGTATTGGCAGTGGCAGAACCACCTGCGTTCAATGATGCAATGGCCGTAGCAACATCCGCGCTAAAATCCCCGGCACGTTCGGCCGCTGTCGGCATGCAATTCTCGACCAAGGCACCGCGGATATCCCGGTTCCATTCCTGGTTCCACCAGAAGAAGAGCTTGTCTTTCTTGATGGGGCCGGCGATGTAATAGCCCCAGTCATTGCGGCGGAGCGGTGGTTTGCTGACACCAGCTGCGTTGTTAAAAAAATTATTCGCGTTGAGCGCGTCGTTGCGGCCTTCGTAGAAAAGACCGCCGTGAAGCGTATTCTCGCCGGAGCGCGTGGTGATGCTGATGATGGCACCGGATGCCTGGCCATATTCCGGGCCATAAGAGTTGGTGAGCATCTTGAATTCGGCGATGGCGTCGACGGAAGGATAGATAAGGATGGTGCGGTTGGAGCCGACGTCGTTGTTATTGACGCCGTCGATCAGGAAGAGGTTGTTGGTGCTGGGATTGCCGTTGACGGAGAAGTCCGAACCGCCCTGCAAACCCTTATTTTTGGAATCGAACTGGTTATTCGCGGAGACGCCGGGCTGAAGCTGGGTGAGGGCCATGAAGTTGCGGCCGTTGAGAGGGAGTTCGCGAACCTGCGTGCCTTCGATGACGGCGCCGACATCGGCCGTTGTAGTTTGAACCTGAATGTCAGTGGCTTCGACGGTGACCGTGTCGGTGGAAGCGCCGAGCTCGAGCTTGGCGTTGACTTCGGTCGGAGTCGAGACGTGGACTTCGACCCTTCTGACGGCGAATTCCTTGAAATTGGTTGCTTTGATGCGAAGTTCATAACTGCCGACGTTGACGACCGGGAACGAATAGACTCCGAGGTCCGTCGTTGTGGCTGTAAGCAGAGCGTTCGTGCCGATGTCACGAAGCGTAACCTGAGCGCCAGGAACGGCGGCTCCGGAAGGATCGGTGACCGTGCCACGAACGGAACCGGCATAACTTTGTGAATAAGAAGCGACTGGAGTGAGCAGAAGCAGCAACGCGATGAACATACCCGCGATGGCCACGCTCCATCCCTTCGCCGAACCGCTGTTGAAATATTTACTGTTCATTCCTTCCCACCTCGAAATTAATTTCACCCCGACGACGCAGGCCGAAAATCGCGAACTATAGGAAGTGCACGAAATGCGAATTGCGACGCCACCCCTGAGAAATTGCAGACCGAAAAGAGACAACGCTTGCGACCGTCAAACTAGTGGATTTCTACTATGACGCTATATATCACTGCAACGCTACCGCTTGTCAAGTAGAAATATCGATTTTCTTTAGATAAATAATGTTATTCTACGAGCCGCTCCGGGGCTATGAAAAACGGGATCGGCCTGTTTCCGGGCACCCGAATCGTCCAATTTCAAGCCACCCTTTGTTTTAAGCGAGTTGCGAGGAATTGCCGGAGGCGAAATGGCGTAGGGGGTATGATATTTGGAGTAAGTTATTGAAATTGGATGAGTCGGGAGGAGGAAGACCGAACCTGAAGGAGAGCGAATTTACGTTAACGGGAAAGCGATTTTTGAGTTAAAACGTCTTTAAAGATTGACGTTGCAAAGGGAATAAGCTAGCAAGAGGCAGGGGATCGCGGTGGAGAACAAGGGAATGACGACGCCACACAGCGGGAAGTCTTCGAAACGGGTGACGTTGAAGACGATCGCGAACCATTTAGGGCTGACGCCCGGGACAGTGTCTGCCGCGCTGAATAATTCGGCGGCTGCGCGGTCGATTCCCGAACACACGAAGAAACGGATTCTGGATGCGGCGCGGGAATTGAATTACCGGCCGAACTTTTTTGCGCGGACGCTGCGGCTGAACCGAACATACACGATCGGGGTGATTGCCGAGGAGATCGGGGACGCCTACGGCTCGCAGGTGATCAATGGCATCGAGCAATATCTGCAAACGAAGAATTATTTCTTTTTGACGGTGGTGCACCGGCACGATCCGAAGTTGCTGGCGACCTATTCGCAACTGCTGCTTTCGCGGGGCATCGAAGGATTGATCACCGTCGATACATCGGTAAGCGAAGCGCCGTCGGTTCCGACGGTGGCAGTGGCCGGCCATCAACCGGTGGCTGGGGTGACGAATATTATTCTGGATCATAAAAAGGCGGCGCGACTGGCACTGGAACACTTGAAGGAATTAGGACACGAAAAGATTGCATTTTTAAAGGGGCAAACGTTCAGTTCGGATTCGGCGACGCGGTGGGCAGCGATTTGCGAAGTGGCGCAAGAGATGGGAATCGAAATTCGGCCGGAACTCACGGTACAAATCGAGGGAACGGATTCGACGCCGTCGTTAGGGTATCCCGTGGGAAAGGAATTGCTGGCGCGGAAGCAGCCATTTACGGCGCTGTTTGCGTATAACGACATTTCCGCGATTGGTTCGATCTGGGCGTTCCGCGAAGCCGGGTTGCGCGTGCCGCAGGATATTTCCGTAGTGGGATTTGACGACATTCCGGGGGCAGCGTACGCGAATCCCGGGCTTTCCACGGTGAGGCAGCCGTTGATTCGCATGGGACAGATCGCCGCCGAGACGGTGGTCAATCAAATTGAAGGGCAAGGGGAGTATGTGCCGGAGATTGCAATTGAACCGGAGTTTGTAAGGCGCGCTTCCACTGGGCCGGAAATCTCCTCGATGAGAACGAAGCACGCTTCCGGCGAAGCGCAACTGTCCGCGTAGTTTGAAAAAACAAAATCGATAAAAAACTTAAGGGCGGGATCCAATACCCATGGAAGGGACTTCGCTGGTGGATGGACCTTTCGAGTCCTTGGCGTCCTTTTCTTCCTTTTCTTTCATCTGCCGGTATTTTTCGAGCTGAACTTTGGCTTTGTCGGGTGCGCCAACACGGGTGTAGGCAAGGGCGAGCTGATAGTAGTTTTGCGATTCGTCCGGCGCGAGCTGGATGGCTTGCTCCAGAGCGGGGACGGCGTGCAGCAAGTCGCCTGCCTGAAGACAAAGGGCTCCAAGAGCGGCCTGGGCATCGGCGCTTTTCGGATTCCCGGCAACGCTCTTTGTGAGCAACTGGATCGCGCCTTTCAGATCGCCGTCCAGTTTCTGAATCATTCCCAAGTAATAGAGACCTGAAGGGTCATCGGAATTCAGGCTAAGAACGGCCTTGGCGTGTTCGCGGGCCGCCGGCAGATTGTGTTCATCGTTCAGAGCAATATCGGCAAGGACGAGATTCATTTCGCGATCTTCGGGGTGTACAGCGAGTACCTGCACGGCAAATTTTTTGGCATCGTCGAATTCTTTCGCACCGAAGGAGGCCAGGGTCAGAAGATAGGTAATTCGCAAATCGTCGGGCGCGAGTTTGCGAAGTTTTTGTGCGTTGGCGAGCGCGGACTGTGGCTGATTGGTGCGGAGCTGAGCGGTAACAAGACCGTAAAGAACGTCTGGCCGGCCGGGAGCGAGAGAGTCGGCACGGGAAAAGGCTTCGGCGGAAGCGTCCCAGTTGGTTTGCTGCGCGGCGACTTTCCCAGCGGCTATGAGAGCTTCGACAGAGCCGGGTTTGCGCGCAAGGACTCCTTCGAGGGTGGCTTGAGCGTCATCGAGCTGGCCGAGGCCGGCCTGGGTGAGGGCCGAATCGATTAGAAAGCGATCGGTGGCGGGCTGTTTTTCCCCCGCAACGGTCAGCAATTGCTGGGAGCTTTTGAAGTCACGATGGGCCATGAAAAATTCGGCGAGTTCGGGGATAAGGTCGGGCTGCTTGCCCGCGATCTGCAGCATGGACTGAATTTCGACAGCGGCTTTTTCGGGTTGCTGCAAGCCAAAATAAGCAGCGGCGAGAGTAGGAAGAAGTTCCGCTGTGCGCCTTTCCGCTGGGATTTTTTCGGCGGCATCGATGGATTTTTGAAATTCTCCAGAGCCTAGATAAACTTTGGCGATGGAGAGATTTGCCCGGGGATCCAGGGGAGAAATTTTTGTCGCGTCCTGGTAGGCAGCGAGCGCGAGTTCGGTTTTTCCTTCTGCCAGAAAGGCATCGCCGAGAGCGAGGTGCGCGTCGAGAAGGGATGGTTCAAGAGCGATCGCTCTTTGGAGAGACATTTCGGCTTGCGGAAAATTCCCCTGGCGGAGCAAGACCGTTCCGAAGAGGTAGTGGGCCTTTGGAGAGCGCGGATGAGTTTGCAGGTAGGCCGTCAGCCTGCGTTCGGCCTCGGGAAGTTTTTCGTGCTGAACAAGGGCACTGATTGCGGTCAGTTCGGCCGATTGTGAAGTTGACGAGACCTGTGCCAGGAGAGGAACTGTGAGCAAACTGGCGCACGCAGCCGCGTTGAGGATGGTTTGGAGATAACGCAAAGAAGGCTCCCAACGAAATTCTAGCCCACGGCATCGCAAGAGACTAGAACCCTTGGCGCTTTGTGCGAGAGCGGAATTCCCCTAAACTGCCGTGGCCTGCAAATTCCGATGAAACGTATCCTGACCATGATGTTGCCGATTCTGCTGAGCGGAGTTTCCGCGCTGGGGCAGAGTTCGACGATTCACTTTCGGGAAATCGGCAAAGAGGCGGGAATTACGCGAATCCCATACAGCGCGAAGAATCAGCATTACGTTGTGGAGACGATTTCGGGCGGAGTGGCGCTGTTCGACTGCGACAACGATGGGAAGCTGGATATTTTAGTTGTGAATGATTCCACGATTGAACAGGCGCGAGCGGGCGGAGTGCCGATGGTGACGCTCTACCATCAGGGCGAAAACCTGAAATTTACAGATATTACGGAGCAGGCGGGACTGACGCGCAAAGGATGGGGCATGGGGCTCGCAGTCGCAGACTACGACAACGATGGGCTGCCTGACATCTATGTAACGGGCTACAACGGCAACGTGCTTTATCACAATTTGGGCGGATGCAAATTCGAAGACGTTACGGAAAAAGCGGGAGTGCGGGGCGGCGGATTCAGTTCGGGTGCGGCGTGGGCGGATTATGATCGCGACGGGCATCTGGATTTGTTTGTTTCGCGCTATGTGCATACGGACATAAATCATTTGCCGACGGCGGAAAATCCATCGAAGAACTTTTTTCACAAAGGATTGCCGGTGGAAAACCCGTGGACGATGGATGGCGAGAGCGATTTGCTATTCCATAACCGCGGAGACAATACGTTTGAGGAAGTTTCAAAAAAAGCGGGAGTGGACGATCCTTCGAAGCGATTTGGGCTGGGCGTGGTTTGGGGGGATTACGACAATTCAGGATGGCCTTCGCTGCTGGTGGCAAACGATACGGGACCGAATTTTCTTTACCACAACAAGCATGACGGGACATTCGAGGAAGTTGGGATGCTAAGCGGCGTGGCGCTGAGCCCCGAGGGGCATGAAGTGGGAAACATGGGCGTGGACATGGGAGATTTCGACCGCGATGGCAGGCTGGATTTCTCGATAACCGATTATGCGGATCAGCCGAAAGGCCTTTACTGGAATCAGGGCGATCTGGGATTCACGGACATTACCTATTCGTCGAAGATTGCGCAGAGTTCGCTGGCTTATGTTTCGTGGGGAACGGGATTTGCCGATTTCGAAAACAGCGGATTGCCGGACCTGGTGATTGCGAGCGGACACGTTTATCCAGATGTGGATACGGTGCCGAAGAACGTGAAGTACCGCGAACCTTTGCTGCTTTATCACAACAAGGGAGACCGGACTTTCGAAGATATTGCCGGGCAGGCGGGATTGAACGATGGGCCGATGTATTCGCGGCGGGGGGTGGCGTTTGGCGACCTGAATAACGACGGCAACGTGGATATGGTGATTTTCAATGTCGGTGCGCCCCCTTCGGTTTTTATCAATGAGACGCGGAATTCGAATCATCGCGTGCTGTTCAAGCTGGTGGGAACGAAGAGCAATCGAGGAGCAGTGGGAGCGCGAATTACCGTGGCGGCGGGTGCGCGCTCGCAAATTGAAGAAGTAAAGGCAGGGTCGAGCTATCTTTCGACGAATGATCCGCGGCTGCATTTTGGATTGGGCGGCAGCGCAATGATGGACGAGGTGAAGATTCGGTGGCCGAACGGAAATGTTGAATCGCTGAAGAACGTTGCGGCGGACGCGATCTACACCATCACCGAAGGTCAAGGCATTACGGCGACCATTAAATTGGCGCCGCCTGCTCCTCGCTGATTCTAGTGATCTTCTGCAGGCTTCTTGTGCTTGAATTTGCGTTTTATGTCCGGCCAGAATTCCTTCAGTTCGTTCGACAGGCCGTCCCACATGTAGAGCATGCCGAGCGTTTCGAAGTTTCTAGCGAAGGTACGGTCTTCGCGCGCATGATAGAAGTTGGAAAGCCCGGTCGCCATGGAATTGCCGATGGCTTCCGAAGCGTTGAACCGCGTGCCGCCCGTGTCCGTGCGTGTGACAAATAATCGTCCCACCGAATAGAGGATTCGCCGCTTCGTACCGCCTTCCGACTTGCGATAGTAACGAGGATCTTCTTTCAAAAGGCTTGGCCATATCGCGGTCGTCATGTACGTTCCGATGGAATTGTCGGCAAACGTCGCCCCGAATCGTTTTCCGTAGGCTCCCCAGCCCTGGCCCCAGGATTTCGGCGAATTTTGTGCCTGGCCAATCCCCGCGAGAGCGGCATTGAACGGAAACGCAAAATAGTCGAACACCTGTGCCGTCGCAGTCCGGTACTTCTGCCCGGCGGTCATGGGCGGAAGATCCTTGGAGTTGCGAACGGTACCGTAGTTGGGCATCACTTCAAAAATGCGGTCGTTGCTCGTACCGGTTTCGCGCTCGATACTGGTTTTGGGCTTTGGCTCGTCAGGCTTTTGCGAATCCGGGGCTGGGGCCGGCTTCTGTTCCGGCGCCGGAGGGTTTTGTGCCTGAGTTTGCGCCTGGCTCTGTTGTAACTGATCCTGCGTCTGGCCCAACGGCATCTGTGCCGGTTCTTGCGCTGCCGCAAGGCTGAGCGCAACGAGACAAACTCCACCTAGCCAAAGAAATTTCATCTTGAAACTGGATCCCAAACAGGTTTTTCCGTGCATGAGCAGGTTGCGGCCATCCTTTACGTTTGTTGTACAGGCAATTCAAACGCGCCGCAAAAACGCAGGAGTTCGAATCCACCCCAAATTCGCCAGTTGACTCAGTATAGCGTGGCGTTCCATGCCAGAGCCAAAAATGGGAGCAGACGGTGCAGGTTCATTACCGGGGCTGTGCGGCGGCAGTCAGACGGAGGACTCTCTACTTGGTCGCGAATTTGTAGACGGTAGTCGTGTGATATTTCTGACCGGGACTCAGCAGTACGGAAGGAAAACTGGGCTTGTTGGGCGAATCGGGGAAATGCTGTGTTTCCAGGCAAAACGCCGTGCGCTTGCCGTAAGCAATTCCGCCCTTGCCGTGAACGCTGCCATCGAGGAAATTCGCGGTATAGAACTGGACGCCGGGTTCGGTGGTCCAAACTTCCAGAACGCGACCCGACGCCGGGTCTTCGACTCGAGCTGCGAGCGACAATCCAGCCGGCTTTTCCTTGTTCAACACGAAATTGTGGTCGTAGCCTTTACCCAGCTTGAGCTGCTCATCATCGGAATCAATGCGCGCACCGATTTCCGTGGGCTCACGAAAATCGAAGGGAGTGCCAGCCACGCTTTTCAGCTCGCCGGTGGGAATCAGATCTGAATCAACCGGCGTGAATTTATCGGCGTTCACTCGAAGCACAGACTTCAAAATGTCTCCGCTGCCTGGACCAGACAGATTGAAATAAGAATGATTGGTCAGGTTGACGACGGTCTTCTTGTCGGTCGTGGCTGAGTAATCGATCTTCAGTTCGTTTTTGTTGGTCAGCGTATAGACGACTGTGACGGACAAATTCCCAGGGAATCCTTCTTCTCCATCCTTGCTCGTGTATTTCAACTCGAGAGCAGGTTCGCCATTCCGGGAAATGTCTTTTGCATCCCAAAGGGCCTTGTTGAATCCCTTGATGCCGCCATGCAGGCTATTTTTTCCGTTGTTCTTTGCGAGGGTATACGTGATGCCGTCAATCTTGAATTGAGCGTTGCCGATGCGATTGCCGTAGCGGCCGATCAATGCGCCGAAATAATTCTTGTCCGTAACGTATCCGTCGAGCGTGTCGTAGCCGAGGACAACGTCACCAAGTTTGCCGTTCTTGTCAGGCACGATAATCGACACAATCGCGCCGCCATAGTTCGTGATGGCCACCTGCATGCCGTTCTTATTGGTGAGGGTATAAAGGTCCGCGGTTTTCCCGTCGGGAGTGGTGCCGAACGATTTCTTTTCCATCGCCTTCGCCATTTCCGCTGAATTCGCACATGTCGCCGACATCGACGCAACCCCCAACAACAACGCAATCGTTAATCGCGCCTTCATAAATTCCCTCCACCGCACGGTAATCGGAGAAATTCGCTCATTTGCGCCAGACTGTCAAGCCGATTATCCCGCAGGCGGACCCAATAAATGAGCATAAATCCAGCAAAACTGTTTCTTGTGGATGAGCGGTGAGTTTGTGAAAGAATATCGAACATGGTTGTGGAAACCTGCTATGTAGATATTCCCACCGATGCCGCTCCGATGCGCACGTTTGTCGCTGCACCGCGCGCCGAAGACAAGTTTCCCGGAATCTGGTGTTACTCGGACATTTTTCAACTGACCGGGCCGATGCTGCGAGTCTGCGTGCGGCTGGCCGGCTATGGATTCGTGGCGGCCGCCCCGGAGATTTATCACCGGATCGAGCCTGCCGGCTCCTCGATTGCCTTTGACGATGCTGGCAGGACGCGGGGGATGGAAGACGCGCAGAAAACCCCGGTGGCCGATTTCGACAGAAGCTGCCGCGCGGGGCTTGATTGGCTCAGTAAACATTCGAAGATCGCAACGGGAAAAATTGGCGCGATGGGCTTTTGCATCGGCGGGCATCTTGCATTTCGCACGGCGCTGCAACCGGATGTGCGGGCGACGGTCTGTTTTTATGGCACGGGGATTCATAACGGAAAGCTGGGGAAGGACGCGGATGCGAAATCGCTCGGCCGCGCGGGAGAAATTCGCGGGGAACTGCTGATGATTTTTGGGGAGAACGATCCGCATGTGCCAAGCGAAGGCCGAGACATCGTGGAACGCGGCTTGCGGGCCGCCAATGTAAATCACCGAATCAAGCTCTATCCGGCGGAACACGCTTTCATGCGCGATGAAGGGCCGCGGTTCGATCCGGAATGCACGGACCTGGCATTCGCCGACATGATCCAACTATTCCGAAAGGTGTTCGCATGAAGCGCGCGGCATTGCTCTCGGTTGTTCTTTGCGGAATAGTTTGCGCTTCCTTGCAGGCGCAGGAAAAAACGTTGCAGGAAAAGCTCGGCTATCCGCGCGAGGCGAAACTTCTGATTGTCCATGCCGACGATCTGGGCATGACGCACTCCGTCAATGCGGCGAGCATCCAAGCGCTGGAAAACGGCGGCATCAATTCCGCGAGCCTCATGGTGCCGTGCCCGTGGTTTCCGGAAATTGCGGACTACGCCAAATCGCACCCTGATGCCGACTTCGGGCTTCACCTGACGCTCACTAGCGAACGCGTCTACTACCGGTGGGGACCGGCAGCGACTCGCGATCAAGTAGCTTCTCTCGTCGATGCCAACGGCTATTTGCATCACGATTGGTCAGCAGAAACGCACATTGATCCTAAAGACGTTGAAAAGGAAATTCGAGCCCAAGTGGCGCGAGCCATGGCGATGGGCGTGAAGCCTACGCATCTCGATTCCCACCAGAACCGGCTTTTCCAGACCAACAAGGATTTGTTCGAAGCAATCCTGCGGGTCGGGCACGAAAACCACCTTCCCGTGCTGATCCCGCGGAGCTGGTTCGGCGAATTTTCATTTCTCGAAAGGACGATTGGCCCCAATGACATCGTCATCGACCGGGTTGTTACCATGGAGCCGGGCCTCGCTGCGGAAAAGTGGAACGAGTTCTATAGCGACGCGCTCAAGCATCTCGAGCCCGGCGTCACGGAATTTGTGATTCATCTCGCCTATGCAGACAATGAGATGAAAGCGGCGACTCGGGAACGGGCCACCTGGGGCGCGGAATGGCGCCAGCGCGACTTCGATTTTTTCTCGAGCGCGGAGTTTCAGCGGCTACTCCGCGAGAACGGAATTCATCTAATTACCTGGCGAGAGATCGGCCGCGTGATGCGCGGCGAAAACAAATCGGAGAAGTAGGCGATGAACGGTAAAGTTGAGACCACGACCAAACCAGTTTGGAAGAATCCTTTCGTTTATACCGGCGTATTGATCGTTGTGCTGGCGATTTACATAGGGTGGGTTGTCTTCTCGCGTTGGAACGAGAATCGCGTTCTGGAACAGCGCGCGCGCGACCTTGCCGCAGAGAAGCAACGGGAGCAAGACAAGAACACAATCGAGCAGATGGGCGGTTCCGAGTTGGCCATTCAATCTTTTTATGGAAACCCCACGATCAGACGCGGGCAGACGGGCCAACTTTGCTATGGCGTGGCCAACGCCAAAAAGGTCACTCTTGAGCCGCAATCGAGCCCTGTCTGGCCCTCATACTCGCGCTGCGTTGACATAACCCCTGCCAAAACAACAACTTATACACTGACAGCCAGCGACGCATCCGGCCACACCGTCTCTCAGACCTTTACCGTAAAAGTTCAGTAAGCCCTCATTCCCGCCTTGTAGCCGCAATTCCGCCGCATCTATAATAACGGCCTGCGCGGGGGCGGCTTGTCCATGAGGACCTTCCCTCCCGCGCGAATCTTTTTGGTGAATGGCCATGGACCCGCTCGCAAAAATCAAGCAGAAGCTGCAGGCAGAAATTGACCAACTCGACCACGAGTTGAACGTCGACCTTCCCAAAGAAATCGCGGTCGCACGAGCGCATGGCGACCTTTCCGAAAACG
The DNA here is from genome assembly GCA_018268785.1 of Acidobacteriota bacterium. Classification (GTDB taxonomy): domain Bacteria; phylum Acidobacteriota; class Terriglobia; order Acidiferrales; family UBA7541; genus Acidiferrum. The sequence goes on from JAFDVY010000044.1 coordinate 13,937, forward strand.
CCGAGTACAAGTACGCGAAAGAGCGGCAGGGATTCGTAAACGCGAGGATCGGCCAGTTAAAGAAGCGGCTCGGCGACCTGGGAATGTTAAATCTCACCAATATTCCGAAAGATCGCTCGGGGTATGGATCTCGCATTCTGGTAATCGACATCGAGCGTGACGTGAAAATCGAATACAAGCTTGTGAGCAGCGAAGAAGTGGATGCCGAAAAGGGCCATATTTCCACGACTTCGCCAATTGGCAGGGCTTTGCTCAACAGGCAGGTTGGCGACGAAGTTCATGTCGCCACGCCCGCGGGGAAGAAAGCTTTCGAAGTGGTCAAGCTCCTGACCATTCACGAGGACGAATAACCGATTTTTTCATCCAGTGTTTCTTGTTCCTCTCCTAGACAATCCACCTGCAGGTTTGCGATTCTCGATTCATGAAGCCTTCTCTGATTGTGCATGGCGGCGCGTGGGATATTCCGGACGAGGCAGTGGATGCTTGCAAACAAGGCTGCATTCAGGCGCTCGGGGAAGGATGGAAGATTCTAGCGAGTGGCGGCGCGGCGCTGGACGCGGTCGAAGCCGCAATCGTTTCTCTCGAAAATGACCCCGTGTTTGACGCCGGGTTTGGCTCACACCTGAATGCAGAAGGAAAAGTGGAATGTGACGCCATTGTAATGGACGGCGCCACGCTGCGCGCCGGAGCAGCAGCGGGATTGCAACGAGTGAAAAACCCAATCCAGCTTGCGCGAGCGATCTATGAAAAATGCCCTCACATGATGCTGGCTGGAGAAGGCGCGGAAAAGTTTGCAAGAGAAAAAGGAATCGTACTCTGCAAACCGGAAGAGCTGGTGAGCGAAGCGGAGTGGGAAGCCTATTTGAAATGCAGCGAGGATGAACATGCGGCCGAGCATCATCGCGGCCATGAACAGGGCACAGTGGGCGCAGTCGCCTTGGACAAAGACGGGCGTCTTTTCGCGGCGACTTCCACAGGAGGGACATGCTGCAAGCTGCCCGGGCGCGTCGGAGACTCTCCCTTGATCGGCTGCGGTTGCTACGCTGACTCCTTGGCTGGCGGCGTTTCCTGCACTGGCTATGGGGAAGCCATCATGAAGATTGTCATGGCGAAAATGGCAGTGGATCTTCTTGGGCGGCCTCAGCAGGGAGGCGCGAGCGGCACGGAATCCGTCAAACAAGTTGGTCAAATTTGCATGCAACAACTTGCGGAGCGCGGGCGTGGGACCGGTGGACTGATTCTGCTCGACAAGGAGGGCAATCCGGGATTCGCGTTTAACACGCCCCGGATGGCGTACGGTTACGTGGCCGATTCGGGAACGTTTGTTGTCGGTATTTAGGAGTTGAAGTTCTCTTATTGTGTTATTTGTGCCGCTTGCGTTCCCATCGGTTTCCCATCCGCGGAAAAATTGATTTGTCGCATCTTCGCTCAGACTTCTGCGTTCATTCCCTACATTCCGTTGTAGACTCTCCCCCTCAATTCTTCTCAAGGGGTCGCAAACGTGAACATGAGATCTATCGTACTTGCGGTGGTAACCTTCGCGATCTTTGCCGCTCCTGCGTTTTCTCAGTCCTCAGACGTGGTCCTGATCAACGGGAAAATCATCACGGTTGACGCGAAAGATTCGATTGCGCAAGCGATCGCGATTCACGATGGAAAAATTGCGGCTGTCGGTTCCAACGACGAAATTCGCAAGCTGGCCCCGAAGGGGGCTAGGGTCATCGATCTTCGCGGCTTAACCGTCACTCCCGGACTCATCGATTCCCACTGCCACTTCGACGAAACGTCTGTCCTGTACGACATTACGCTCAGCGAAGTCACCAGCATCAAGGACACGCTCGAACTCGTTCGAAAGAAAGCCGCGACGCTCAAACCCGGTGAATGGATTCGCGGCGCCGGATGGGATGAAGCAAAATTCGCGGAGCGCCGGTACATCACCGCCGCCGATCTCGACGCGGTCGCGCCAAACAATCCCGTCTGGCTCCAGCACACCACCGGCCATTACGGCGTGGCGAACTCGTATGCGCTCCGCCTCGCCAACGTGAGCGCCGAAACAAAGGACCCCGAGGCAGGAATCATCGTGCGCGACAATAGCGGTCAGCCGGCCGGAGTGCTGAAAGAGACCGCGATGAATCTCGTCACCAAAATCGTGCCGCCATACACGCACGAACAACATCGCAACGGCCTCCTCCGCATGATGGCCGACTTCAACAAAGAAGGAATGACCGCCGCAAAGGACCCCGGCATCACTCCGGAAGACTGGAAGCTTTACAAAGAATTGCTGAACGAAAAGAAATCGACGGTGCGCGTATTTGCACTCATTCGTGGCGGCCGCACGATGGACTCCGCTCGCGCCGCCTTTGCACAACTCGAAACCGAACCGAAGCCGCCGCAAGCGCTCGGCGATGGCATGCTCTTTTCCGGCGGCGTAAAACTTTTCATGGACGGGAGCGGCGGCGGGCGCACCGCTTGGGTCTACGAGCCGTGGTACAAGGACGGCAAATACGACGGCAACAATACCGGCTATCCAAATATCGAGCCACAGTTGTATCGCCAAATGGTGAAAGTCTTTCACGATGCCGGGTACCACGTAAGCACGCATGCCGTCGGTGATCGCGCCATAGACACTGTGGTGGATACCTACGCCGCGCTTCTCAAGGAAAAGCCAACGAAAGGTCTGCGCCACGGCATCATTCACGCCAACATTCCCACTGACCACGCGATTGAAACCATGGCTCGGCTCCAACGCGATTACGATGCGGGCTACCCAGAAACGCAGCCGCCGTTCCTGTGGTGGATTGGAAATCTGTACGCCGCCAGTTTCGGTCCCAAACGCGAAGCGCGCCTGATGCCTTATAAGACTTACACGCAGAAAAATATTATCTGGGCGGGAGGCTCGGACTTTTTCGTTACGCCTTTTCCCGCCCGATACGGTCTTTGGTCCAGCGTAGTGCGCAAAACCTCAACTGGCACGCAGCCTTTTGGAACCGCTGAATCTGTAGACATTCACACGGCACTAAAGTCCTACACCATCTGGGCCGCGCATCAATTGTTCCTGGAAAACCGTGTGGGTTCGATTGAAGTGGGTAAGGACGCGGACTTGGCGGTCTGGGACCGCGACCTTTACTCCATTCCTTCCGACCAGCTGAAAGACATCAAATGCCAGCTGACACTTCTGCACGGCCAAATCGTTTACAAAGCAACGGATTCGCCAATCGGCGTCAACTAGAACGACAAACGCAGCCTGACACTATTGCGTTTTTCCACTTGGTATCGGCACCGCAACCGCCGCCACGCACTTCCACGTTCCGTTCACTTTTACCCAGGTATCGATCGTCCGCTCGCGGTGGATCACTGTTTTTCCTTTTTCAATTTGTTTGATGCGAAAAACACCAACCGCCACGGCTGTATCGCCGTACATGTGCACATCGTTCTTTTCATTCACGGCTTGCGAAGGCTGGAAGTCCGCCCCTTTGAATCCCGCCAGGTATTCGCTCTTCGTGGAGAAGCTTCCGTCGCTCTCCACCGCCACCATCGAATCCGAGAGAATCATGTCCATCGCTTTTGTATCTTTGGTCTCGATCGCATGGTTCCAGGCCGTCTCCAGCGCCAGCACACGTCCCGCGTCGTCGGAAAGTCCTCCTTGCCCGGCCACAGTGGCGACGACTCCAAGCAACAAAACCACTCCCACACCCAGTGCACGCTTCTTCATACGTAAACTCTCCCTGGAACATCCCTGAAACAATATCCGACTATCGTATGGGCTATTCTTGTAAATGAGGGACAGCTTGACGCACAAGCAAACATCCACTTCGGCGCAAGGTCTGTGCGCAACATGCCGGCACGCGCGGACCGTGGAATCCGCCAAGGGCTCCTCTTTCCTGTTGTGCACACTGTCGTCGACTGATCCTTCCTTTCCTAAGTATCCGCGCCTGCCGGTCCTGTCCTGCCCGGGTTACGAACCCCCGTCGATAAAGCCGGCTACCTGACCCGCGGCCGACCCATATTTCTGCTTGCTTTATTTACATTTGTAGTAAACTCCAGCGCGGGTCATTCATGTTGCATCGATTTCCACTCTTCTGCCTGGTCCCTTTTCTCCTCGCTAGCGGTGTCTTCGCGGAAAAACTCACCATTATCAGTACTCCTCCCGGCGCCACGGTCGAAATCAATGGCGTTGTCGCCGGCACAACGCCTTTTGATAAAGACTTTCCCGGTGGATATTTTCACCGCACGCACACCTCGCTCGGCTCGCGCCTGGAACATCCACTTGTCGCGCGCCTGAATCTCGCCGGTTACGCCACCAAAGAAATTCCCCTGACGGAAGGTCCCATGGAATGGATCTCCCTCAATGGCCACAACCATGGCGAATACTTTCTCTTCAAAACGAATCACTTCGAAGTTCAGCTCGATTCGGTGGCGCAAACCTTCACCGGCGAAGTTGGCGCCGTTCGTGTCTCCGCGCCGCCTTCGCCTCTCCGCTCCGAATTGCCTCTCGAACAACTCGTCGCTCGCGCCAAACCCGCCGTGCTCTATCTAAAAGGTTCCGACCGCTCCGGCACCGGTTTCTTCGTCACGAACACAGGCGTCATCGCCACCAATGCCCACGTCGCTCGCGGTGAGGGCACGCTGCTCGCGCGTCTCCCTTCCGGCGTGCAGCTCGAAGCCAAAGTCGTTTTTCTCGACCCCGAGCTCGATATCGCCCTTCTCAAGGTCGACGGCGAGAATTTGCCCACTCTTTCGCTTGCCGATGCCAACGCCACAAAGCAGGGCGAAGGAGTCGTCGCCATCGGCAATCCCGGAGACGCCATGCTCTTCAGCGTCACAAAAGGAATCGTCAGCGCAGTCGGAAAATTCCCCGCCGCCGGCTCCGGAACCTGGATTCAAACGGATGCGCCTATCAATCCCGGCAACAGCGGTGGCCCGCTCCTGAACATGTACGGTGAGGCCGTTGGCATCAACACGCTGAAACTTGTAAAGAAAAACACCAGCGGAATCGGTTTCGCGCTCAGCGCGACGGATTTAATGACCGTTCTTCGCCGCTTCTATCCGAACGCTCAATTCGCTGCATCACAGGAAACCGTCGTCGTTTCTTCAGGAAACTCCGCCGCTGAAGCTCCCGCCGCGTCGGAAAACTCTTCAGCAACGACGCTGGCCCCTTCACAAGCAGAGGGTAACGGCACCATTTCCATCACTTCCGACCCCGACGGCGCGGAAATTTTCGTGGACGACAAATTCTTCGGCAATGCTCCCTCCACTTTGAAACTCTCTGCCGGCAGCCACTCCGTCGTTCTGAAAATTCCAGGCCGCCCCGATTGGCGCCGCACGCTCGAAGTCCTCAAAGGCAACAAAGTCGCCCTCAAAGCCGCCTTCGACACGGCCCCGTAAGCAGAGTGATTCGCTCACAACGCTTCGATTGCCGTGGCAAATCCCCTGTGCTAGCATCCGCCTCGTCAGGAGAACGGACCAGGGAACTTTTCGTTCGTCCTTCGCCCCTCGCTTCTTGTGAGGGACCCAGGCCGTCAGCCTTCACCGGCTGCGTAGACGAGGCCACGCTCTCCTCCCTCAACACTTGCTCGCCAACGGCGCAGGCCCGCGCCAAGAGTTGTTGCTCGGACCTCGCTGCTCACCGCGAGTCGGTGAACTCAACTGGAGGTCTGTATGAAAGCCTATCCCACCAAGGACATTCGAAACGTTGGCATTGTCGGCCACGGCGGCACCGGAAAGACGCAACTGGTGTCGTCGTTGCTTCACACCGCGGGCATGACGCCGCGTTGGGGAAAAGTTGCGGAAGGAACAGCGGTCACGGATTGGGACGAAGAAGAAATCGCGCGGAAAATATCACTCCAGACGGGCCTCGCTTACGCCGAATGGCCCTGCACGCTTTGCGGCGGCGGCAACGTAAAAATCAATTTCATCGATCTTCCCGGTTACGGCACCTTCATCAACGAAACGAAAGCCTCTCTCATCGCCGCGGATGCCGCCCTGATTACCGTTGATGCCCATGTCGGCGCGCAGGTCACCACGGAAAAAGTTTGGGATTTTTGCACCGAGTACGACATTCCCCGCGCTTTCGTTCTCACCTGGATGGACCGCGAACTCGCCAGTTTTGAACGCTCCATGGAATCGCTCGAGCAAACCTTCGGCCGCAACGTGGTTCCCCTCCAATTGCCCATCGGCAGCGAACGCGGCTTTCGCGGCGTGATTGATCTCGTCGGAATGAAAGCCCACATGTACACACCCGGCGGCGACGGCAAGCCGAAAATCGAACCGATCCCGCAAGCGCTGGAGGATGATGCAAAGCAGGCACACGAGAAATTGGTCGAAATGGTCGCGGAAGGCGACGATGAATTGATGGAAGAGTTTTTTCGCGAAGGCACAATCCCGATAGCCGACCTGATCCCCGGAGTGCGCAAAGCCATCGTAGCCGAGAAAATATTTCCAGTTTTGATGGTTTCCTCGGCGCAGAACGTTGGCACCGCGAGCTTGCTCACTTTTCTTGCCGACGTTTTTCCGCATCCGGACGAACACGCTCAGGAAGGATTCAAGGATCCCGGCGGCAAAGGCGATCGCGTCGAACGCAAGTACGACGACGGCCAGCCGCTTTCCCTTTTCGTTTTCAAAACGCTCGCCGATCCTTTCGCTGGCCGCATCAACTATTTCAAAGTGAAAAGCGGCGTCCTGAAAAATGACGCCACGCTCTCCGATTTCACCCGCAACTCGCAGGAACGCTTCCAGCACATTCAACTGGTGCAGGGAAAGCAGCTCACCGAAGTCGGCGAATTACACGCAGGCGACATCGGCGCCATCGCCAAACTCAAAGAGGTCTACACCGGCGACACGCTCGGCGACAAAGCAGCGCCGCTCTTTTACAAACCCGCGCAAATTCCCGAGCCTTCCATCACGTTTGCCGTCGAGCCAAAAACTCGCGCCGACGAAGACAAAATCGGAGTGGGTATTCACAAGATCATGGAAGAGGACTGCGCGCTGAAATTCTCGCGCGATCCGCAGACCAAGGAATTTCTGCTCGCGGGCAGCGGCCAGCAGCACATCGAAGTCGTCGTCGCAAAACTTCACAAGCGCTATCACGTCGACCTCACGCTGAAGCCGCCGAAAGTCCCTTATCGCGAAACGATTCGCGGCAAAGCCGACGCTGAAGGCAAACACAAGAAGCAATCGGGCGGCCACGGACAATTCGGCGTCTGTCGCGTGAAGTTCGAACCGGTCGAACGCGGCAAGGGCATCGAGTTTGTCGATGACGTCTTTGGCGGCGCGATTCCGCGCAACTGGATCCCCTCGGTAGAAAAAGGGATTCGCGACACGGCGATTCGCGGCTTCCTCGCCGGATTTCCGATGACCGATTTCCGAGCCACGCTTTACGACGGCAAATATCATGACGTCGATTCGTCGGACATGGCATTTCAAATTGCCGGGTCGCTCGCCTTCAAGGAAGCCATGAAGCAAGCGCGCCCGGCGCTGCTCGAACCCATCATGCATGTCGAAGTGTACGCGCCCGATCAATACTCCGGCGATCTGATGGGCGACCTCAGTTCGCGCCGCGGCCGCATTTCCGGCAGCGAAGTGCGCGGCCACAACGTCATCATCAAGGCGCTCGTTCCGCTTTCGGAAATGCTTTCCTATGCGACGGACCTGACCGCAAAAACACAGGCCCGCGCCACCTACTCGATGGAATACTCGCACTACGACTACGTGCCGAACGAGCTTGCCGACAAAGTGATCGCGTCACACAAACCGCACGCCGAACATCTTGTGGAAGAAGAAGCCTGAGCCGGCAACTTCGTTGTCATTCCGAGGAGCGAAGCGACGAGAAATCTGCTTTTGACTTTTTGCGATTCTAGGGATGGTCGCGCCTTAGCCGAATCGCGGCAAAAACATTCCTGTATGTTTGGCGTGTTCGGCAAAGCCTTCGCCGAACTCTTCCGATAAGAACTTCTCTTCGCGCTTCGCTTTGCGATACAGCGCAAGGATCACGAGCAAGAGTCCGAGGAACGCGCGAACTTCACCTTGCAACAGTGCCGTGCCGAGAAATGAAATCAAAATTCCTGTGTAAATCGGATGGCGAATCCATCTGTACGGCCCGCGGCGAATCAAGTTGTGCCCGGTCTTGATCGTGACCGTTCCACTCCAGTTCGCTCCCAAAGCAATCCGCGCCCACACGGCAAAGACAAGCCCGCCGCCAGTCAGCAATAAACCCGCGGCCGCGACCGCGTCGTTCTGCGGCACCATTCGGCCGGTGAGAAACTTCCACGCAAAGCTGTGGTTATAGATAAGAAGGAACCCGATCACCATCGGGATGACGTGCTCTAGCCTTTGCCAGGGAAACTCACGCCGCTTCGATGGCTTGCTCCACGCCGCCATCAACAGCCAGACAATGCACCATGCGAACCATATCTTCGATGAAAGTTGAAACGCTTCCGCGGTCGTCATCATTCTGTTGCGGTTCTCCGCCCTGATTGTAGTGCAGAATGATGTTCGCTTTGTCCCCGGTCTCCGCCAAATTGGCGCTTGCTGCCTAAAAAACGGCTTTCAAAATGACTCCATCATGAAGCACAACGCTTCCCACAAAATCGCCAAAAAACCGTCGCGCGCGTTCGGCCCGCAGACCCTGGCCATTCACGCCGGTGAACCGAACAAGCATGGCGTCGGCGCCAGCGTCGGCGCGGACATCTCCCGCACCTCCACCTTCACCTTTTCATCCAGTGAAGAAATGAAACTCTGGGCCGAAGGCAAAAGTACGGCCTACATCTATACCCGCTACGGCAATCCCACACTCAGCGTCGCGGAAGGAAAAATCGCCGCGCTTGAAGGAGCCGAAGCCGCCGTCGTCACCGCTTCGGGAATGGCCGCCATTTCCACTGCCCTGCTCGGCGCGCTGAAGCAGGGGGACGAAGTCATCTCCACAGCCCAAACCTACGGCGGCACGTACCGTCTCATGCGCGATGAATTTCCCGATTGGGGCATCGTCGTGCGCCGCGCCGAAACTTCCCTCGAAGGAATCGAATCGCTCGTCACCGGCAAAACAAAAGTCCTTTACGTCGAAACGCCCACCAATCCCACACTTCGTCTCGTGGATCTGCGCAAAGCCATTGCCTTCGCCAGAAAGCACAACCTCGTCTCCATCATCGACAACACTTTCGCCACCCCGCTCCTGCAAAAGCCCATCGAACTCGGCTTCGACATGGTCGTCCACAGCGCCACGAAATATCTCGCCGGTCATTCCGACGTGATTGCCGGTGTCGCCGCCGGCAGCAAGAAATGGATGGCCCGCGTTCGCCACATGATTATTGATCTCGGCGGTTCGATGGATCCTGAAGCGGCCTTTCTCCTCACCCGCGGTCTAAAGACACTCGGACTTCGCGTCGAACGCCATTGCGCCAATGCTCGTGCCGTCGCCCAATTCCTTGAAAAACACCCCAAAGTCGCCCGGGTCCACTATCCCGGGCTGAAGTCCCATCCCGATCACGCGCTCGCCAAACGCCAAATGAAGGATTTCGGCTCGATGCTCGCTTTCGACCTCAAAGGCGGACTCCCGGCAGCCCGGCGCTTTTGCGACAAGGTAAAACTCTTCCTGCTCGCCGCCAGCCTCGGCGGCCCCGAATCGCTCGTCGTACTTCCCATCTACAGTTCGCACTACAACATGAGCAGCGCCGAGCTCGCCACCGTCGGTGTCACGCCAGGCACGGTTCGCGTTTCCGTCGGCCTCGAAGACGCAGACGACCTGATCGCTGATCTAAAACAGGCTTTGGGATAACTGGCGCGGGGCAGTTTGAATTCTTTGTCGTGACACAATGAGTCAAAATTCAAACTGCCCCAGATAACCGAAATCCTTGACAGGACATCCGAATAGCGCGAGGGTTTTAAGAACGGTCCTGTGCACCCCAACGGACAAGGAGCACCGCATTATGAAGTCCAGCGCCAATCGATCCCTTTGGAATCTCTCCGTCGCAGTTTTTCTTGGTCTGATCTTGCTTTCATCCGCACCCCACACTTCCGCCCACGAAAAAGCCAAAAGCGCCGCAGCCTTCGAAAAGCTCATCTCCCTCGTCGGCGAATGGGAAGGCACCAATTCCGCCGGCCAGGTAAAGGCCACCTACACGCTCGTCTCCGGTGGCACCGCCCTCATGGAGCGCCTCCAATCCGCCAATGAATCCGAAATGCTCACCCTCTACACCCTCGACGGCGACCATCTCAACATCATTCACTATTGCAATGCCGGAAATCAGCCGCAGATGCGCACGGCTACGATCCTCGAACCCGCGGGTCCCCTTATGTTCAAAGTCGTTCAGGTCACGGGCCTGAAGTCTCCCGACGAGGGCCACATGACGGGCCTCGTCGTCACCATGTCCGACCACGACCACTTCACCCAGCAATGGACCTACCTCGACAAGGGCAAATCCTCCACCAGTCTCTTCAAATTCACCCGCAAGAGCTGAGCGGCTCTCCATGCCCATGTGCCCAACGTAGCGCCGGGTCTTTAGCCCGGCATCTTCCGCTTCTAGCATGCCTTGTGTAACCCGGCATCTTCCGCTTCCAGCATGCCTTGTGTGACCCGGCATCTTGCCTTTTCCGAAATGTAGCGCCGGGCTTTAGCCCGGCATCTTCCGCTTCTAGCATGCCTTGCGTAGCCCGGCATCTTGTCTTTTCCGAAACGTAGCGCCGGGTCTTTAGCCCGGCATCTTCTGCCACATCCCTGGCACCGTTATAAAATCGTCGCGCTTGCAATCCCCTTTCTCTTTTGGTACACTGGCTTTGCGTTTGTTGCTCTTGTATCGCCTTTGGTTTTGTGAAGCGGTCGCAGGGTCAAACTTGCGGCCTTTTTTTGTGCCCGCTTGGCGGATCCACAGAACGCAGCCGAGGAAAGAACTCTCCGCGAGGGGATTCGCAGCAAGGCACCAGATAGCTTCAAAGAAGAAAAGAGAAACACGAAGTGAGCAAAGAACAAGGAACCGTGAAGTGGTTTAACGCCAGCAAGGGCTTTGGCTTCATCCAGCGCCAGACCGGAGAGGACGTTTTCGTCCATTTCTCCGCGATCCAGGCGGAAGGTTACAAGTCCCTGAACGACGGCCAGGCCGTTGAGTTCGAAGTCGTGCGTGGCCCCAAGGGCCTGCAGGCTTCCAACGTCAACCCGCTGTAAACCACGGTTCAGATCAAGATTCGGGCGGTTCGCGCAAGCGGGCCGCCCGTTTTGCTTTTCTGCCACGTTCGGTTTAGACCCGCGCTTCGGTAGGCCTCACAAAGGGGAGCCCGTTTCATCCCTGGCCTGGCGTCGTCTTGGGCTCCGCGCCGGAGCCGCTCGCCAACTCCCCGCGAGCCACAGAGTTCTTCAAACGATTAAATTGCTCGTAAACTTAGATATGCGTGAGCCGCGCAAACCGCAACCGTGTGAGCCTGTGTAGAGCCGGCCCTTTTAGGGCGGCATCTTCGATTTCAACCAGCCACAGACGGAATCCCCTGTGCACCAACCTGCACACTGTCCGTCAATAATCTTCGCCACTCGCAATTTCAATCGATGCAGCACGATCGAAGGCGTCGCATTTGGAGTCTCGCTGACCAGCAGATGCATGTGTTCCGGCATCACCACGGTATCCAATCAGTTTGAAACCAAATTCCCGGCGCACTTTGCCTAATTCTTCGACAAAGATGTCACGGCATCGTGCTCTCTTGAGTAGCGGTAACTGCCGGTAGCAACTGAACGTGAGGAAGTGAAGATGACCCCGGCCGTAGAACCGTTTGAGTGCATTTTCCATCTCCGCGAAATTCCAACCCAAGACCCAGGTTCCCAACCCCCGGAACCCGGGGCACCCTTCGTCTCACTAAACTTTTCTCATACGTACCGTACTGATATCCTCTCCCAATGCACCACGTCAATCAATTCTTCAACTCATCCGGGGCACCCGGCAGGCCGAAACCATCTGGTCAAACTGACGGCATCGGGCGACCTCGCCTAAACAGCGACAAGACCAAAGTCATCGTGAGGAAGCCAGATGAACAGTAGGCAAGAAAAAATACAGTTACTCTCCCGCATCAATCGCGGGAGAGCCGCCGCACCATCATTCTTGGCAAATCTCTCTGAAGCTCTGGGTGAGTCAGTCAATAGTTCCGCGATTCTTCCTCCATCGGATACCGATGCGGTCATGAAGTCTTTTCGGGTTGGTTACCAGACTGTGATCAGATCAAGTAAAATTGGCTATCGAAAGTTTTTTCGGCCATCAGAGCGGAATGTGGTTTTTTGTATGACTGACTGTCTCGCAAAGAAGCTCTCAAGTGAGCGAGTATTTTTCGTGACAAAGTTGGGGGAGGACTGTGGAGCAGTCAGCCTAAGCCTCTGCGTTCTACTAAATCATGCGGCCTCGATCATCCGGCTCGATGGGGACTCTCTTTCTGCTTTATCGGAGGATCGCAAGCAGGGCATCCTAATAGATCAGAATCCCGATGACCTGGAACGGACATATGAAGTTGTCGTGTGGGGAGACCGTTGGGCGTCGCTGGCATTAGATTGTGATGAGCATCGACTCGGGGAGGGACTCGGGGGACAGGTCTAACGAAGCCGGCCGTGTCAAGAGTCCAACGAATCGTGAACCGGGGAGCCGGGGGACGCGGAGCCGGGGGACGGAGCCGGGGGACAGACGGAACGTTCTCCTTCTTCACGATCACATAAAATCCAACAATTCCGATTCGAATCTAGTCAACTT
>JAFDVY010000045.1 GCA_018268785.1 Acidobacteriota bacterium
GGTTGTCCTCTTCATCTACCCGGAGACCAAAGGCGTCTCTCTCGAAGAAATGCAGAAGAAACTAGGCATCGCTTGAACCATGCGCCAAGGTTTATTTTTCAAAGTGCAGCACGACCCGCTGGCTTGTGTATGTTTCGCTCTCACTCCGCGGCATCTCGATCCAAAGGGATGGTTCATTTCCTAGGTGAGACCGCGGGTTCCGGTCCGCCCCTTCTACTCGTGCCAACCCCTCGGGATTGTACATATTCAGCTCATAGCCGCGCCCGGCGATGCCGGAAACGATCAGCTCCAGTTGCCTGCGATCGGCGGACCATTTTTGTGAAATGACGTGCAAGCTCTCACTTTTCGCACCTAAAGCCGGCAGCTTCAGGGATGAATCCAACCCAAAATCGCGCGCCACGAAAATGCGGATAAGATTCTTGCCGGCGCTTAAGGACACACGAACCAAAATGTGTTGGTCGCTTTCGGAATAATCCGTTTTGAACGGGATTTGTTTCCCATTCAATTCGGCTTTCAATACTTTTGCGCGCAGGCTGAAGGAAGGGCGGAACTCGAAGGTGCAGTCGTCAGTTCCCGCCGTTCGGCCTATTTCGAGCGATATGCCGTTGTCCTTCCGCTCGTAGTTCAGGAGAAGCGTTGTTTGAGCAACTTTTAGGCCGGTCACGGTAAAGTGAGTCCAATCGGCTGGAATGTGCGGGTTTATCGTGAGCGTATGCGTTACTGCGTTGGACTGCAGCCCCAGCATCCCTCGCAGCAGCGGACTCACCACCATCGCTGCCGACCAAATCTGGTGAGGCGACGCTGTTGACAGCGTCTGGTAATAATCTCCCGACAAAACCTCCGTCACGTGCCCCGGCGAGCCATCCAGCGCCAGCAAAGCATTCGCGCGCAAATTCGCATACGCCGGCGCTTCGCGGTGATAGCGGTACTCGCCCACCGCCGCCCAACCTGTAAACAACGGCCACACCGAGCCAAAGTGATATCCGGCGCCGCTATAAATCGGCGACTTGTTCGAAAGAATCCGCATCCCCCAATCGGTCATGTACTCCGGCCCGGCCAGTTGCGAAATCATCGCGTTCGCATTCTTCTCATCCACTAGCCCAAACCACATCGGCACCGTAGCCAGCACGCTCGCTTCATCCACTCGCCTGTTCTGATCATCCAGAGCAAACGCATATATCTCTTTTTCCGCCGACCAATACGCCGAATTCAACGCTCCACGCTCCTTCTCGCTTTCCGCCGCTAGCTTCTTGGCGTCCTCATCCTTGCCCGCAAGTTTCGCCAACTCCGAAAGCGCCCGCTTCGCCTCCACGGCCAATCCGCTCTGATAAAACTCCGATTTGACCGGCAGCAGCGGCCCGCCCTCCACCCATCCATGCCCAATCCCAAAATTCTTTGGGAATCCATCCACATAGGTCGAATTCAGAAACTGATAAGCTCTCCACAAGTGGTCCCAATTCGCCTTCACAAACTCCACGTCCCCGCTCGCCTGCACATAGTCCTGCATCGCAATGATGTAGAGCGGGGTCGCATCCGCCGAAGCAAACCCATACGGATAGTCCTTAAACCAGTTTACAAAACTCGCACCTTGCGCAATTTCGTGCGGCATTTTTCCATCGTCGCGCTGAAATTGTGCCACGAACGCGAGCGCCGTCTTCGCGTTCGCAAAATCTCCTGCGCTATTCAGCGCCAGCGTCGACCAGAACGCATCCCGTCCAAAAAACCACGCAAATCCCGGGCGCTGCGACTCCCCAGACGTTCGGTATCCCGCCACTAATCCCGTTCCCATCGTCGGATTTGCAACCATTCCCTGCACCAGGCTCACACGCGCCCAATCGTACGCAGCTTGCAGTTGCTCGTCCGGCATTTCCATGCTCACCGTATTCTTCAAATATTCCGCGTAATAATCCGCAGACTCTTTTTGCAGAGACTCATACGATCCGATCAATTTCTTGTAAGTCGCCTCCGCTTCCGCTGGCCCGTGAATCGATCCCGAAATCGCCACAATCTTCGTCTCGCGCCCCTTTGCTGTCGCACCCAGTTTCAACGATTCCTCATGCTCGCTCGAGTAATTCGCCTCATATTCCAGCCGTGGTTCGCGCCCCGTCGGCGACCCGATCACTGCCGCAAACTTCTTGCTCTCTTCCCCGAATTCGAATGCATTCAGCTTCGCGTTCCAGTTCGCATAAGTTCCGCCAATCGCGGCCGGCCACTCCAGTTGAAAATCCCGGTGAAACGCCACCTCCAATTCCAGCGGTTGCTCCGTTTCCACTTCAAACTTGATCACCCCTCCCGCCTCATCCACCGGCGTAAAAAACGTCTCGCGAATTGAAAACGTGTCGCCCGCCAATACCAATGTCGTCGCTTCCGGGCGAGCTTCGATTGTTCTCACCAGCGTTTCGGCGGGAATGTTCTTCCCGTCGTGATGCACGATCACATGAAAATCGCGCAACACCTTGAGCGGATACGCCCACGCTTCCACCCGGCCCGATTCATTCCCTAAAATTCCCGCGCGCTTCCCAACCGCGCACAAAAACTCCCAACTTCGCACCGGCCGCTTCAGCAGCAGGGAACCATTCTCTTTCTGTACGGCCATCTGCGCGTTCGCAAACGACGCGACAAGCGTTCCGCAAACCAGCAAAGCGCATCCAATTGTTAAAAGGGATTTACAACGAGGTGTGGCAGTCATGGCAGCCTCGGCAACGCATCATAACTTGCAAACGCTTGCGGCCCTGTCTAT
Organism: Acidobacteriota bacterium; assembly: GCA_018268785.1. Taxonomy (GTDB): domain Bacteria; phylum Acidobacteriota; class Terriglobia; order Acidiferrales; family UBA7541; genus Acidiferrum. Next base: position 2,741 of record JAFDVY010000045.1, read on the forward strand.
AAAAGAAACGGCCAGAGTTTAGCATGCGTTCCCTGGGAAGGTACGGGTCATCTTGTCTTCTTCGCGCCGCGGTTTTCTAAAATCGCTAAGCCGTTCCGCTCTGGTTCTCCCGTTTGAGAAAGTTCTCTCTTTGGCGCGTACTCCGTTTTCACGGGCTGCCTCTCTCCCTTCATTACCGGAAGCATCTTCGCTCGGAGTCGCCTTTCTCGACGTCGCAAAACAATCCGGCCTCAACGCCAAAACCTTCTACGGCGGCGAGCACAAAAACAAGTATCTTCTCGAAACCACCGGTTGCGGCATCGCTTTCTACGACTACGACAACGATGGCTGGCTCGACATCTTCATCATCAACGGCTGGCGCCTCGAAGGTTTTCCCAAAGGCCAGGAACCCGTCTCGCGTCTTTTCAAAAACAATCGCGACGGTACATTCACCGACGTTACCCTCGCAGCAGGTGTCGCCCATTCCGGCTGGGGACAAGGCTGCTGCATCGGCGACTACGACAATGATGGAAACGAAGACCTCTTCGTCACCTATTTTGGAAAAAATGTCCTCTACCACAACAATGGCAACGGCGCCTTCACCGATGTCTCCGAAAAATCCGGTGTCGCCACAAACGGCAAGCGCTGGAACTCTGGCTGCGCGTTCGTCGACTACGACCGCGACGGCAATCTCGACCTGTTCGTCGCAAATTACATTGACATGGACCTGGCCACCGCTCCCGTCCCAGAGTCCGGCCCGTGCTTATACAAAGGTGTAATGGTTGCCTGCGGCCCGCCCGGTCTCATCGGGGGAAAAAATATCTTGTTCCATAACAATGGCGACGGGACCTTCTCCGACGTTTCCGAGTCCGCGGGAATCTTCAGCGCCAACGGCACCTACGGCCTCGGCGTTCTTACCGGCGATTTTGACAATGACGGCTGGCCCGACATCTACGTCGCCAACGATTCCACCGCTAGCGCGCTCTATCAAAATAAGAAAAACGGCAAATTCACAGACATCGCCATGGAAGCCGGTTGCGCGCTCAGCGCCGACGGCAAGCCTCAGGCCGGCATGGGCGTTTCCGCCGCCGACTACGACATGGACGGCAATCTCGACATCGTAAAAACAAATTTCGCCGGAGACACGCCCTCGCTCTACCATAATCTAGGCAACGCAACGTTCGAAGACGCGACCTTCCCCGCAGGCCTCGGCAAGCACACCCAATATCTAGGCTGGGGCTGCGGCTTCTTCGACTTTGACAACGATGGCTGGCCCGACATTCTCATCTGCAACGGCCACGTCTATCCCGAAGTCGAACAACTCACAACGGAAGCCGGCTACGCCCAGCGCAAACTCCTCTATCGCAATCTGCGCAATGGAAAATTCGAAGACGTTTCTCTCAACGCGGGGCCCGGAATCTCCGCGCCATCCGCATCCCGCGGCTGCGCTTTTGGCGATTTCGACAACGATGGCGACCTCGACTTTGTCGTCAATTGCGTGAACGCGCCGCCGCAACTCATTCGCTGCGACACCGCCAACAAAAACAACTGGATCAAGATTCGCACCATCGGAACAAAGTCCAATCGCAGCGGCATCGGCGCGCGAATCGCTTGCGTCACGAAAATTCCAGGCCAGGAAAAGACGCATCGCCAAATCGACGAAGTGCGCAGCGGTGGAGGCTATTATTCGCAAAACGATTTGCGCGTGCACTTCGGAATTGGCGAAGCGCAAAAAGTGGATCTACTCGAAATCCGTTGGCCAAGCGGCCAAATCGATTCCCTCAAAGATCTGAAATCTAACCAGCTTTATTACGTTACGGAAGGAAAAGGAATCACCCGCACCGATTCCTTCTCTAAATCAAAGCGCTGACTTTTTGCTGAACTTTGTTTTGACTTGCCATCCTGGGGGCATCCAAGAAGATGCCCGAAGGATCTCAACTGCAACCCTGGCTCCCCAACTGTCTATGAAGAAACATACCCGCGCGCCTCAAAAGTCCTCCAGCATCCAAACATTCGAAGCCCCGCTCGCTTCCCAAATTGCCAGCCGCTTTCCATCTTGCGACGGGATCGCCCATCCAATATAAGGACTCGGTTCTTTCACCGCTTGCTTCACGCGCCCCTGTAAATCCACGTTGACGATCATCTCCTCGCCTTCGCGCGGCGACGCGCACGTCCAGATACTCTTCCCATCCGCCGCCCAGTCAATCGACCGCACGCTTCTCCATTCTTTCAGCGCAATCTTCCGCGTCGATCCGCCGCGCAGCGACATAATTTGTATCTCCGCCTCTTCCTGCGCGCGCAGTTTCTTTGCCAATGCCAACATCGTCCCGTCCGGTGACAGCGTCCAGTTGTACAGTTGCCACTCCGGGTCGGAAATCTTGAACATCAGGCTGTTCTTCCCCGTCGCCGCGTCAAATTCGTAGAATTCCAGAGCTTGGTTTGCATAGCTCGAGAAGATGCACTCTCGCGAAGGCATCCGCGCACATTGGAAATTATTTACCTCCGGCCATTCCAGCAATTGCTTCGGCTGTCCGCCCGTCAGCGGCACTCGCATGATTCGATAAACATCCGTGCTCGTCCCATTTCCGGCGTCTTTGCTCGCTTGCATCCCGTTGTCTTTCGAAGCGTCATGTGGAAACTTCTCTATCGCTTTGTCTCCCTGCTTCATCGCCGTATACAGAATCTCCGCGCGCTCCGGGTTCAGTCTCAGAATATTTGGCTCATCCGCACCGGTTTCGATTACTTCCGCCGTTCCTTGCCCCATCGCTTGCCGGTAAATGTGAAATTTTCCTTCTCTGTTCGATATGTAAAGGACCGATTTTCCATCCGGTGTCCATTCATACGGTAAATTCTTCCGGTCATCCAGCGTCAATCGTTCCGGCCATCCCACGTTCTTCGTCTTCGCATCGATCTGCGCCACATACACCGCCGGCTGAATGTTCGTCCGCAGAAACAGAATCTTTTTTCCATCCGCGGACGCATCCATCACCGGTTTGTGATCCGGCCCGTTCGTAATTCGCACTCGCTCGCCATTCGCCGTGCCCGTCTTCAGGTTCATCGGCAGCGCCCACACGTTCGAATCGCCTTGCGCCGGAGGCATTTCCGCCAAAGTGAAAAACAGCCGCCCATCCGGCAGCCACGCCAGCCCGCTGCTGAGTTGCCGGTCCTTTACGACAATCTGATTCTCCCTGGTCCCGATCACGTGCGTCATCACTCGCACGTCTTCGTCATTCCAGTTTGGAAAATAAATCACGCACACAAATGCCAGCACCCGGCTGTCCGGAGACCACACCGGCATTCCATAAACGGAACCGCTCGAGTCCACTTCTTTGCGCGCTTCCCCGCCATCGACATTCATTGTCCAGATTTCACGCCTCGGGTATTCTCCGCGCAAAAACGCTACTTTCTTTCCGTCCGGAGACACGCGCCCCATCTCGCCGTCCTCCATCAACTTTTGCGGAGCGCCGCCGAAAAGCGAAAGCCTCCACAGGCTGGTTCTCTCCTTCGCGCTCGCCGCAGCCGAAATCAGGACGTGGCTCTGGTCCGGGAACCAACTCCCCCAGGTCACCTTAAAATCCTCCGGCAATGCCACATGGTGGATCTCTCCGCTCGTCGTATCTTTCACGTGCAAGCCAACCTTGTCCGAATACAGCAGCATCCGCGCATCCGGAGAAATGGTTCCTCCCTCGACCGGTGCATCCGCGGAATTTGCCGTCAGCCGTATCTCCCTCGGTTGCAGTGGCCGGATCGTCCTGTGCCCCGCGTGCCATCCTGCGGAAACAGCACCCGCCGTAACCACCAATCCCGCCACGCCCCACCAGGCAAATCGTGCGCTCCATCTTCCCGTAGCCGCCGCCACGGGACTTACGCTCGAACCATGATGTCCATTTTTGCCAGCCACAACCCTCTCATTGGAATTTCCATTTGTGGACACCGCCAATGGCGCCATGAACCGGTAGCCGCGGCGCGAAAGTGTCTCGATAAAAATTGGATTGTCCGCCGTATCCCCCAGAGCATCCCGCAGCCTCTTGATCGCTGTATTCAGGCTGTGATCAAAGTCCACAAAAGTATCTGCGGCCCATAGCCGCTTCCGCAGCTCTTCGCGCGTTACCAGATCTCCCGGTACTTCAAGCAGCGCCGACAATATCTGCCCAGGCTGGTCCTGAAGCTTTACCCGCACCCCATTCCTTCGCAGTTCCAGCGACCTTCGGTTGAACTCAAATAGACCAAACCGTATGTTTCCTATGTCAGTCACTTCGGTCGCCATAAGTCACCTTACTCACTTATACGAAATCCATCGTAGAAAGTTTGATGCTCGTTCAATAAATTCTTGTCACATTCGCTTGTAACCTGCTTTTTCACCAATGGTTTATCCCGTTACCCCCAAATCTTGCTTTGGTCAGCCCCCGTGCATTGAGGTATCCGCTGCTCGGTCCCATCCTGCCCGCGAACCTTGCATCGCTTGGTTCGGGAGCAAGTCATGTATCTCTTTAGACGTTTCCCTCTCTTACTCATCGTTTGGGCCACCGTCATTTCGACATCTCCGCAAGCCCGTACCCCGGACGAAGCGCCCCGCCAGTCCCTCCGCCTCCAGGTCTCCCTCTTTAATGACGCGCAAGTGGACCCCGCCACCCTCGCCCGGGCGCAGTCCCGCGCTTCAGCCATCTTTGCTCATTCTGGGATTGAAGTGGATTGGCTCGTATGCGCGGCCGCAGACCCCGGCGACTTTGCCCCACGCCGCACGGCCTGCTCCACGCTGTCTTGGCCAGCGCATCTCTCCGTACGGATCCGCCCTGGCGCTCTCAGCGCCTCCGCCGACACATTTGGCCAGGCCTTCGTTGACGCCGGCGGCGAAGGCGTCTATTCCAATGTCTACTACCAGAATCTCTCTCGCAGCTCGCGCCACCCGGAACTATCCGATGCCGAAATGCTTGGCTGCGTTCTCGCCCACGAATTGGGCCACCTATTGCTCGGCGCCAACTCCCATTCTGCCTCAGGCGTCATGCAAGCCCGTTGGGACGCCTCCACACTCCGCATTGCTGCCGAATCCTCTCTGTTCTTCACACCCGCCCAATCCGCCGCCCTCCGCTCTCACTTACCCCGACCTTGCGAGGGAACTTCTGCCGCTTGCCCCGCTCAACGGCCCGTTCTCATCAGCATCGCCTATCGGCCCTAGCGGCCCGTTTTTGCCTGTGTAGCGCCGGGTTTCAGCCCGGCACTCTCCGCTCGGCGAATGTTTTAGTTATTGGTTCGTACTCGAATGATATACTCACCCCGTGCCCTTCCAAAAAGAAAGAAAATTCTCTGGCCCACCCGCGAAGAGGTGAAGAAGCCGTGAATTTGATGAAGCCAGATCGAGACGAGGTGCTTCTTCCGAGGTGGAAGCCGATAGAGTGGACACCACAGCGACTAATACTGCTCGCAGTGGCCGTTGTGGTTTTTTTCGATGCAATGTTTATTCCGATTTCGGCGGACCTCGATCCTGGCAGGTCAGGAGCGGGCGTTCTCTTTATGATATTGGGTTTTAGGGCGGCCTCGAAATTCAAGCCCTCCTGGTCCGTCGTCGTGAGTGGCACACTAGTTGCAACAATCGTTGAATTGCTCAATCACCGAATAGTTAAGCATCCGAAGTGGCTTTGGGCGGGAATTGCTATCGGTTTGCTTCTATTTACCATTCTTTGGGGGCTTGATGACGAATCTACGAAAGAACCGGGGGAACGCGCGGACGGCGATTCGACCCCACCACGAAGAACTGATTGACCAAGGGCTAGTTGGATGAGGGTGCCGGCTTCTGACGCCGAGTAGACTTGGCTGCGGTAAACGATCGAGGATCTTTTTCCATTTTCAGCGAAGCAACTGGCGGGCGCGGAACGCAGAGAGCGTTCCAACGACGTACATCAGCGCCAGCAGCGAGAAGCCCGTTACCAAGGAAAATTGTTGCGATACCCAGCCGAGAGCAAAGCTCATCAGGATTTGCAGAATGGTTGTGAGTATGGCGATTGCCGACTGCGTTCGCCCCATGAAATGACGCGGTACGATCGACATCAACGTCGCCTGTGCAACGACTCCGGACAAAGCGCGGAAGAATCCAAACAGCACTTGAAAAAATACCGCGGCGGCAAGAAACGCAATCAATGGCATCAGCACATGCCCAATCGCCAACCCGGCCAAAGACAAACCATAGAGAGTGAGTCTCCACCGTTGCGGCAACTGGCTGGCCAGCAACCCGCCAAGAACCGCGCCCAATCCCCAGCCGGCTTCCAAGTAGCCCAGCCCTCTTGCTCCCTTGTGCAGCACATCGCTCGCCAGCGCCACGATCAAAACGTTCGCGCTGACGATTCCGCCCATCAAAATCGAATGGGTAATTCCCAACACGCGCACGATCGGCTGTTCCTTTAAATACGCAAATCCTTCTTTCAAATCCGAATAGACCGAAAGCGAAAGCCCCGCCTCCGCAACTTCCGGAATCTCTCCCGTTTCCAGCGCAATCGCTGTGGCCTCCGTCGTCTCGGAATATTCATGAGGGTACTTCGCCAGATGCTCACGCGGCGAAACGTATCCGCGCCGCATCTGAAATAGACACCACGCCGAAACGAAATAGGTCAAACCATCGATGCCGAGAATCCCGGCGATGCCAGCGCGGTCGTAAATGAACCCCACAAATGCGCCGGCAAACAACATTCCCGTCTGCACGCCGATCAGCACCGCCGCATTCGCGCCCGTAAACTGGCTCTCTGGAATCACTTCCTGCACCAGCGAGTTCACGTTGGACCAATACATCGCCGATCCCATTCCGGTAACGAGCGTGACCGCGTAGAGGTGCCACAGCGCCAGATGACCGTGCCAGGCGATGTACGCCGTGCCAAGCACCGCGACGCCGCGCACGAAATCGAGAATCACGCCCAGATAGCGCCGGTCGAAGCGGTCAATCAGCACGCCACCGATGAACGGCACGACCAATCCCGGCGCCATCGCGACAATCACCTGCCAACTGACCTTCACGGTAGAATGGGTCGCGGCGAGGATGTACCAGCTCACGCCGGCGAAATTCATTCCGCTTCCGAAAAGTGAAATGAACATCGCGAAAAAGAAGTAGCGGAATCCACGCTGCGCCCAGATCAGCGACCAGTCGGTGCGAGGCGGAGCGGCGGTTGTGAGCGTGGAAGCCATAGCGGAACACTTTATTTTAGCGGCCCTCACTCTGGTGCGGTAGACGTTATGAAAGCGCTGCGAGGAATCAGTCAGCGGGAAGGGGCGGCCCATGGGAAATGAAGCGCAATGCGTGGTGAAAAACGGCGACAAGAAGGTAGCCGGCAAAGCGCTGCTTGAAACAAGTGAACTTATTTTTCGCAGCGAATCGCTGCGGTTGAAAATTCCATTTGCTCAAATGAAATCAGTCAAAGCCGTGAATAGGGAATTGCGCGTGCGGTCTCCCGATGGTTCTTTCGTTTTCGAGCTTGGCCCCTGCGCCGAAAAATGGGCGCACAAAATACTGAATCCTAAGTCGCGGGCGGAAAAACTCGGCATCAAACAAAACGCAAAAATTACGGTGATCGGCAAAACTGACCCTGGATTTGCAGCTGAACTTGCGAAGCTCTCTGCCGATTTCCATTACGGCGAAATCGCAAACGATACCGAATGGATTTTCTTGTTTTGCGAAACGCAAAAGGATTTGGCGAAGGCGAGCAGCATCGCCAAAGTGATGCGTGGCGCGCTTGCGCTCTGGATCGTCTACCCCAAAGGCCGCAAAGACATCACGGAAATGGATGTGCTCAGCTCAGGCCGTAAAGCGGGACTAAAAGATGTGAAGGTCGTAGGATTTTCTTCGATGCAAACCGCTCTGAAGTTCGTCATTCCCGTAAACAAGAGATAAGCGGCTCATCGAGCGAAACACTTTTGCGCACTGTATTTTGGTGCAGAGCGTTGCGTTGTCTTAAATGGAAAGAACCTCCGGGATGAACGCCCGGAGGTCCTTTATGGTGCCGGTACAGAGATGTTTGCAGGAGGCGTGTACTACGCCTCCGCTGGCTTAGAACGTGAGCCGGGCGCCGAACTCCATTCTGCGCGATTGCGTCAGAGTACCGGAATAAATCCCGAACGTAGCCGCGTTCTGGATATTTGCGTTGACTGTTATTGGGTCGAAACGCACCGAATTCGTCAAATTGAATGCGTAGGCACTCAACCGCAAACCAACACGCTCCGAAATTCGGATGGTCTTGTTTACGCCCGCATCCGTGCCGAAATATCCGTCGCCGCGGAAGTTGTTTCTTTGACCGGATTCGCCAGGATAAGCGTATCGGAAGTCGGCCACGGCTGCAGGTCCGTTGACAAATGCCGAGGGATCGCCACCGGAGCCCTGAGATGTCCTACCTGTGGCAGGCCTGGGGCCGTTATTGACCACGTCCCCGGAAATCTGGAAGTTGGTCGGGAAAACGCCCCCGTTACCTATGCTGAAAGGCAAGCCACTCGACCAGCGGAGTAGTCCAGCGATTTGCCAGCCGCCGATGACCGCGTCAAGGGCCCGATTCGAAGTGTTGCCGAACCGCTTTCCTTTGCCGAACGGAAGGTCGGCAACAAAGTTGGAGTTAATGGAATGGGTCGCATCGAAATCGGAAGGGCCGCGAAGTTGGAACGGCGCCCACGTATTGACGATCTGGCTCAAACCGCCAAAGGTTTGGACGCGCTCCGCATCGGAACCCACGTCCAGCGATTTCGAGTACGTGTAGTTGAAATCAAACTGAACTCCGTGGGTTGGACGGCTGCGCAGGCTGAATTGGGCCGCGTTGTAGCTGCTCTTTCCAATACTCGACCAGGCATAGAGAGCGGTGTACTGCGGGTTGTAAAACTGGAACGGCCCTCCCGGCTGACCGGAAGCGGCTGGGGCTTGACCCGGTTGCTGGTTCAGGCAAGCGGGATTGCAAGTTGTGTCAAAGATGTTGAGCGCGTTCGTCTCGCCAAAAGTTCCGCCGCCGATGTTGCCCTGGTAGAGGGCGTACATGCACTGCGTTGCCGTGGAACCGGTGCCGCAAGTTCCTGCCGCTGCCGGAAAGAGGTTTTCCCAATAAGGGATCGGTTGAATGGCAGAGACGGGAACGTTGGCGAAGAACGCCTTCGAGAACAGGGTTGCCGCTGCGAAGTAGTCCATGCCGGATTTCGGATCTTTTATGTCGGCTGGCATCGCCAGATCGCGTTGCTGGAGAAGTCTGTGAGCAAACCGACCGACGTAAGCCGCCTGGAAGACAAAGCCGCCCGGTAGTTCGCGGGTGAAGGCCAAGTCCACCAATTCGGAGTAGGGCGTCTTGAGCTTGTCATCAAGCCCGTAAGCAATCTGCTGAACGGAATTTCCAAGTGTGCTGACGGGCGGAACCGCTGGAAAACCACCGCTCGGCGCGGGAGCCAGCAGGACGCCATTGCCGTCGGCGCTTACCGTGGGAATGTCGTTCACTCCCGTAAAGCGCGCGCCGCCATCAACGCTTTGAACCGACGCAGCGTTGGTTATTCCCGTCGAGAGGCCAAAGGTGCCGTTCTGATCGAACGAGTTGACGACGCCCTCGCCAAAGTGGTCAAAGACGATGCCAAAGCCCGCGCGAATTGACGATTTCCCCGCGCCGCCGAACAAGGACCTAAAAAGGCCGCTTGAGGCATTGGGAGAATAGGCGATTGAAATTCGCGGTCCGAGATCCTTGTAGTCGTAAGGCCAATAGGGTTGCTTGCCATTGGCTTGACCGGACAGATCGAACCCAAACGTCGGGGAGAATGCCTGGCCCTGCGCCGCAGCTGCAGCCCGATTGTTCACAAAGGCATTGAGGCTGATGTTTGGCGAAGCCTGCGTGCCGGTGGTTTCGTAAGGAGGCTCGAGAATCGTGTAGCGCAAACCGATGGTGACTAACAAATTGGGCTTAACGTGCCAAGCGTCCTGCGCGTACCATTCGTATTCCCACGATCTGAAGTCGCGAGGCACGGGCTGCCCTTCGGCAAATGTCTTGCCTTGGCCGTCGCGGTTATAGTTGCCGGTCACCTGGCTTACGATTCCCACGACGTCGATGATGGCATTGTTGTACACGCCCAAATTGTTCGAATCGACCGCTGGGAAAGCCCATGGACAGACGACAGGCGAACATCCATCTGCCTGCGCAGCCGGATCCAGGCTGCCGCCGCTCCCTTTTGGCGATCCTGCCGGTGCCGCGTTCAGAAACAGTGGATTGATCAGGGCAGCGTTGAACGAGGTGGCGTTGGAACTCCGCACGTTGTTGATCAGCCGCAGGTTCGTTCCAAACTGAAGGGTGTGTTTGCCTTTGGTCCAGGAAAGATCGTCGGCCCAGTTGTGAACTGGCACGTGAAAAGCCCGCGTGGAGGTCTGCGCATTGATATCGTCGATAAATCGAAATGAGGTTTCATGCTGTGTTTGCAATCCCTGATTCGATTGGCTTTGGCGTGTTAGTCCGTAGCGGAAATTGTTGACCAGTGTGCTGGAAAACACCGCCGTATAGCCGGCCGCAATAGCCCTGCTGGTGTCGCGATTGGTGCTGTTTGGGGCAAACCCCGGGAACTGGGGCGCGCCGCCGATGGCATCGGTCTGGTAATTGGCACGCGCGAAAACGCGGTGAGTGCCGCTGCGGTTGATGTTGTAGTCCAGCTTGGCGATGGAAGTGTTCAGGTGAGTCGGCAGCGGAGCGGAAAATCCGAAGCAAGCAAAGTTGAATCCATCCGCATTGTTGCAGGTAGTCAGGCCTGGTGTGGCCGCTGGATATTTGTTCAATTGCGCGAGTCCCGCCTTGTCTACGCCGTTGCCGTCCGGGCAGGTGCCGTTGGGAAAGCCAGGCCGGGGTTTACTGCAATTCAAGTCCATCGAAGCAATCTGAGCGGGACCGAGGCCAAAGGTTCCCGGCGCAAACGAATAGGAAGTGCCGCTCGCGCCATTGACTGAGCCACCTGGGCAGACCGCCGAAGCCGCGCAAGGGTAGATCACGACTCCGTCGCGGAGGTTAGCGCTAGGCACATTTCGATTCACCTCAGCACTCTCGTTTTGTCGCGAGCCTTCATACGTTCCGAAGAAAAATAGGCGGTCTTTCTTGATTGGCCCTCCAAGGGATCCTCCAAATACGTTTCGGACCAACTCTCCCGGGGTATTGGATTGGCCAGCGTTCAATTCGTTGTGCTTGTTGAACCAATCGTTGGCCTCGCCAATCCGCGAACGGTTCTGCATGTAGGCTGAGCCATGAAATGAGTTTGTGCCGCTCTTGGTAATCAAGGTCACTTGCCCGCCGGAAGAGCGGCCCTGGTCGGCGCCGATTCCTCCCGTGGTGACGCGGAATTCTTCGATGGAGTCGAGCGTGGAACGCACGGCGCCGGTGAATGCAGTGCCGAGCAATTGGTCGTTGTTGTCCACGCCGTCCAGAGTGATATTGGCCTGGTCGCTTCGCCCGCCGTTGAGTGCGCCGTTACGGGTGTCGACGGTAACGCCATTGTTCGCCGAAGTCCTGTCGTTGTTTTCGTTCGGGACGAACGATACGCCCGGCTGCAAGCTCAGTACTCTTGCCGCGTCGCGCCCCTCAAAGGGAAGCGCCAGAATCTGGCGGGAATCGAAGGCGTTGCCAATGGTCGCGTCCGTGGTGTTAACCGTCGCGCCCACTCCTTCGGTTACCGTCACGGTGTCCGTTCGAGCACCGATTTCGAGCTTGATGTCTACGCGCTTCATGACGGAAACAAGTGCATCAATGCGGTCCGTAACTGTCGACCGAAAGCCATCTGCTTCGACGTGAATGACGTAAGCGCCCGGCTGTAAGGACAAGAACTGGTAGTGGCCAGTTCCGTCCGTTTGAGATTCTCTGACGATGCCACTGGCTTCGTCGTTGATCGTGACTTTCGCTCCAGAAACCGGTCTATCTTGAGGGTCGGTAACAAAGCCGGTTATGCCACTCGTGCCTTGCTGAGCAGATGCAACGTATGGAAAGAAACCAAATGCAAAGACGGCTGTGAACAGGATTACAAACTTTGAAAAAAGACGGCTCACGGTTGCTCCTATGGAATGCTACGGAATGGACGATGCTGCCCGTATGAGTTCCAGAGAAGGCAAGTCGACTGCCGAAACCAATTTGTTGAATTAAAATGACTTAAAGCGGATATGGCTCTAAAGAACCTTCGGGTTCTTGAATTTAGATTCAGGTTCTTTGAGATTCATAAAGCCGGAGCATCTGACTTGGGTGTTTCCGCCTGTTATTCCCGGGTCTGCAGGAATCTCTAAAGAATCTGTAACTCCGAAAAAAGAAGACAAAATGGCCGGTGACACAATCCTCAACGAAACGGCTACATGACTTCTACCCGGAGCCACATTCGGTTCGACGTCGCCACTGCCAACGATGAGTTTTGGCCGCGATGGAAACCGTTCTGTCCGAGTGGGTATTGGTCGAGAGATGCCGCCTCTTGATATTTTTCCCTGACCCGCGCGTAATACAGGCAAGCCGGTATTCAACCAACTCGTGGTGGAGGTAGTTTCATGGCAACAACGACCGTAGGGATGCCCGACCCTGCTTCGGAGCCGCAGCAGTCCATCAGCGGTTTCGGCCGCATTGTTGGAGTTTTCTTTTCCCCTGGAAAAACGTTTGCGGACATAGCCAAGCGTCCATCCTGGATTTTGGCCGTGATCGTTTCCACGGTGGTGACCCTGGGTGCGTTCGCCGTGATGAATCAAAAAGTGGATTGGCGGGAAGTGTCAGCCAAGAAGATCGAAGAGAGCCCGCGTGCCGCCAACCTTTCCGCCGAACAAAAGCAGCAGCAAGCGGAAATGGGCGCCAAGATTACTCCTTATATTTTGTACGCTTCGGGCCTGCTCATTCCGATTCTATTCGCGGTCATTGTCGGAGCGGTGATGCTTGGCGCGTTTAATCTGCTTGGCGGCGCGAACACCAACTTCACGACCGCACTGAGCATCGTCGCTCACGCGAATTTGGTCTACGTCCTAAGCAGTATTTTATTGGTCGTAATTTTGTTTTTGAAACCTGCCGGAACAATCGACGTTGAGAATCCCATCGCCACAAACCTCGCGTCATTCATGGCCGATGGCACTTCCAAATGGCTGATCGCACTGGGCAAATCGGTTGATATCTTCACGATCTGGCTTCTCGTTCTTACCGGCATCGGATTTGCCGCCACGAATCCACGCAAACTCAAGACCGGTAGCGCCATCGGCATCGCCTTCGGCGTTTGGCTTGGGTTCGTCGTTTGCCGCGTAGGCTGGGCTTTCATCTTCTCCTGATAAACTGTTGAAGTGGGATTCCACTTCGAAGTCTTCAGGACAAATGACAAAGCGCGGCGGGGCCGGCTGACCACACCGCACGGCTCTATCGAAACTCCGTTCTTCATGCCCGTCGGCACGCAAGCCACGGTAAAAGGTTTGCGCAACGAAGCTCTGGAAGAGCTCGGCGCCGAAATCATTCTCAGCAACACCTATCATCTTTATCTGCGCCCGGGCCACGAACTTGTTCGCCGCATGGGCGGTCTTCACAAATTCATGTCGTGGAATCGCGCCATTCTCACCGATTCCGGCGGCTACCAGGTTTTTAGTCTTTCCGAGCTGAGAAAAATCACGGATGAAGGCGTGCGCTTTAAATCGCATCTCGACGGCTCGGAACATCTTCTGACTCCGGAAAAAGCCGCTGAAATCCAGCTCGCTCTTGGTTCGGACATCGCCATGGTTCTCGACGAGTGCATCGAAACTCCCGCGCCACGGGACAAAACCGAATCTGCGCTCAAGCGCACAACGCAGTGGGCCCGCCGCGCGCGTAGCCATTTTCTTGAGCAACAAAATCGCTCCGCGGACGGCAACCTTCGACAGTGGCAATTCGGAATCGTCCAGGGAGCAACGTTTCCGGACCTGCGCCGGGAAAGCGCCCACCAACTTCTGGAAATTGATTTTCCGGGTTATGCCGTTGGAGGCCTCGCCGTGGGCGAGCCGCACGAAGTCACTTGCGAAATGACCGCCGAGGTCACCGCGCTTCTTCCGCAAGATCGCCCGCGCTACTTGATGGGAGTCGGGAAGCCCGAACAGATTGCCGAATATGTCGCTCTGGGCATCGACATGATGGATTGCGTGCTACCGACGCGCGCCGCGCGTCACGCGTGCCTTTACACATCGCAGGGCCGCGTCCTTATCAAGAATGCGCGTTACGCTGAGGACCAAAATCCCATCGATCCGAATTGCAAATGCAGTGTCTGCCGCCGCTATTCCCGCGCTTATCTTCGGCATCTCTTCGCCGCGGGAGAATTCACAGCCGCCATTCTCGCCACCCACCATAACGTCCAGTTTTACCTTGACATCATGCGGCAAATCCGAGAGGCTATCGAGTTTGGGAAACTAGCAGAATTCTCATCCGAGATGCGCGCGCGGTATGCAGCCGGCCCGGCCTGAGTGCGGAGCCAACGCGTGCGCCCCGCACGGCACCTGAATCAGAATCGGGGCGGGCAGGGAGAGCGGGCGGAATTTTCGCGCGCTTCGCTGGCTCTTTCTTCGGGGAAGTAAAATGTAGTGGCACCTTTTAGGGCGGTATGCCGGGCTAAAGCCCGGCGCTACATAGTAAATCGAGTGAACTCGGAATTGGGGCAATCAGCAAGATGACGGCAGCATTCTTATTTCAGTCTCCAGGCGGGGCTTCGGCCATTCTCGGCAATCCGCTGACGATGATGATCATCGTGATGGGCATCTTTTACGTGATGCTCATCCTGCCGCAACAGCGGCAACGCAAGAAAACACAGGCCATGCTGCAAGCGCTCAAGAGCGGCGACAAAGTGATCACGTCGAGCGGGATCTATGGCACGGTCAATGGCATTGACGGCGACACTATCATTCTAAAGATCGCCGATCAGGTAAAAATCCGCATCGCGCGTTCGGCGATTGCGCAGGTGGAGGCAACGGAAGATGCCAAATAACACCGCCTGCGTCCGGACTTTGCGCCCAATTCTCCCATCATGAACTCAAACGTGAAGTGGAAAGCTATATTCATTGTTCTCGTTGTGTTGTTCTCGATCTACATGCTGATCGGGTTGCCGACGTTCCCGACCTCGATCGCGCAGATCAAGGAAAACTTTGGCCAGCAGATCAAACTCGGCCTCGACCTGCAGGGCGGCACGCACCTTATCTTGCAGGTTCAGGTGCAGGACGCCATCGCGCAGGAAACCGATCAGATGGTGGATCGCCTGAACCGCCAGTTGCGCGATAAAGGCATTGGCTTCGACGAAATCCGCCGCGTGGACGATACGCACATCCTCGTGCGCAATGTTACGCAGGGCACCGCCTTCCGCGATTTGATTGCGCAGCAATACAGCAACTATTGGGATTCTTCCAGCGCGGCAGGGGAAGTGAACGGTTACACGCTCACCTTGCGCCAGTCCGCCATTGCGCAAATCAATGATTCGACGATGACCCAGTCGGTCGAAACCATTGGCCGTCGTATCAATGCGCTCGGTCTCACGGAGCCGACTATTCAGCTTCACGGCCGCAAAGACAACGAAATCCTGATTCAGTTGCCGGGAGAAGGTGATCCTTCCCGTATCCGGGATGTGATTCAGGCGGGCGGCCAATTGGAACTTCGCCTGGTGAAGAGCGGCCCGTACACTTCCCAAGCCGAGGGGCTTGGTGCCAACAATGGGATTCTTCCCGTGGGCACGGAACTTATGCCCGGAAAGAATGAATCACGCACAACTCCAGGCGCCACGCCGAATGCGGAGATCTGGTATCTCGTCGACCGTGCTCCGGTGGTTACCGGCAAAGACCTCCGTTCGGCCAAGGAAGCGCACAATAATCCCAATAATCCTGGGCAGTGGCAGGTGAACTTCACCTTGTCGCAGGACGCGGCCAAACGCTTTGGCCCATTTACTGCCGCAAACATTGGCCGACAGCTTGCGATTGTCCTCGACCACAAAATCGAGTCTGCGCCCAATATCAACGGCCGTATTGACGACAACGGCATGATCGAAGGCAATTTCAGCCAGGAATCCGCGCACGACCTCGCGCTGGTTCTTAGCGCCGGCGCGCTCCCTGCATCGATCAAATATCTTGAGCAGCGCACAGTCGGTCCTTCGCTTGGGGCCGACTCGATCCGGCACGGCGTCCAGGCCTCGGTTCTGAGCCTGGTCGTTGTCATGCTCTTCATGCTGTTTTATTACAGGCTTTCTGGAGCCAATGCCGTTCTGGCCTTGATCCTTAACTTGCTCTTGCTTCTTGCTGCGTTGAGCCTGGCTGGCGCCGTCCTCACCCTTCCTGGAATCGCTGGCGTCATCTTGACGATCGGTATGGGTGTAGACTCCAACGTTCTGGTTTTTGAGCGTATCCGCGAAGAAATTCGCAACGGCAAGTCTGCCGCGGCAGCCGTGGAAGCCGGTTTCGACAAGGCCTTTTTGACGATTATCGACACGCACGTCACAACGGTCGTCTCTGCCTTCTTCCTATTCTGGTTCGGGACCGGTCCCATTAAGGGCTTTGCTATCACCCTGACCATAGGCTTGATTGCCAACATCTTTACCGCAATTTTCGTCTCGAAAACGATTTTCCAGTACCACCTGTCCAAGATGGACCGGCAGGCCGAATTGAGCATCTAGGCCGTACTAGAACCACCAAGCCTCTCTTCTTACCTTTCTTGTGTACTGAGGGGTGATTGGTTCGTGGGTCTTGTAAGGGCATTATGGCGGGCTAACACCCGCCTTGACCGGGCTTCCGGGAACTTTCCCGAACTGCCTGGAGTCTAAGGAAGGGAAGCAAAGTCGGCATGATCGAGTTCTTTAAAGAGCCAAACATCCACTGGATGGCCAAGGCCAAGTATTTCTATGCCTTGAGCGCCATCCTACTCCTCGCAGGCGGGTTTTCCATTTGGCACAAGGGCGGCCTCTACTACGGTATCGACTTTAAAGGCGGCACCAACGTGGACGTTCGTTTCGCCAAAGCGCCTGACGTAGACCAGCTTCGCAAGAGCCTTTCCACACAGGGCCTCGGTGGCGCTGAAATTCAGGCAATCAGTGACAACGCCATCTCCGGGCAGAGTTCCAACGAAGTCTTAATTTTCGTGGAACAAAAAAATGCTGACGATCAGGATCTGGACGCCAGCAAGGCCCGTGTCATCTCCGCGCTTAACGCCACCTACGGCATCACGGATTCGGGCAAGCCCGACTTCAATCTTGTTCCGCTCGGCAGTCTCGTCACCACGCTGACGCAAAAAGATCCGCTCAACCTCGGCGCCACCGCTGGCGATCGCTACGCTCAGCTCGCAAAGAAAATTCTCGATTACCGCGACAAGAACGCAAACGGCCTCGTCGGAAGTCTTTCCGATCTTTCGCAGGTCGATGGAGTCACCGCCGCCGTCATTTCCACTTTGAAAGACTCCTATTCCGTGGGCCCGTTCACGATTCGCAACACGGAAATTGTTGGCCCAAAAGTTGGCGCCGAACTTCGCAGCCAGGCGATGTGGGTTACCCTCTTGGCTCTAGGCGGGATGCTGTTATATATTGCCTTCCGATTCGAGTGGGTTTTCGGGGCAGCCGCGGTTCTGGCCGTATTTCACGATGTTTTGATTACACTGGGCTTTTTCTCGCTGCTGCATTACGAAATTTCCTTGACGGTCATCGCGGCGCTTTTGACTTTGGTCGGTTATTCGATGAACGACACCATCGTCATCTTCGATCGCATTCGGGAAAACCGGCGTTTGCTGCGCAAAGAAGAGTTTGCCGAACTGGTGAATAAATCCATTAACCAGACATTATCGCGAACTATCTTGACCAGCGGATTAACCTTTCTCACTGTGCTCGTTTTGTTCCTGATGGGCGGCCAGGTGCTTCGTGCTTTCTCCTTTGCCCTGGTGGTGGGGATTGTGGTAGGAACGTACTCCAGTTTTGGAATTGCAGCGCCTCTCATTGTCTTCTGGCACCGCTGGCGGGACAAGAGTGAGGCTGCAGGAACCGGATCGCAGCCGGCTCGTAAGCCAGCGTGATGACGAGCGCCGCAGGACGACTCGCATTCGCTGGGAGGAGGTAGGGACCCTATGTTTGAAGAGATGGTGGTTTCCAGCCAGACAAGCAAGAAGACGAACAAGCCCATGACCGTGCTGATCTCTACGGTCATCCAGCTCAGTCTTGTCGGCATTCTGATTTTGATTCCCTTGATCTACACGGAAGCGTTGCCGAAGGCGATGTTGTCGACGATGCTCGTCGCTCCGCCACCACCGCCTCCGCCTCCTCCGCCCCCCGTGGCGCAGGTTGTTAAGGTCAGGCCGCAAGTTCATTTGATGCAGAACAATCAGCTTGTCGCGCCCAAGGTCATTCCCAAGGACGTCAAGATTATTAAGGAAGAAGCCGAACCCGATCCCAACATGATGGGGATGCAGGGCGGCGTACCGGGCGGCGTTGCCGGCGGCAGCATGGGCGGCGTGCTTGGTGGGGTAATCGGCGGTGCGGGCGGCGGACCTCCGCCTCCGAAGCCGACCCAGAGCCGTATTAAGCAGGGCGGCGCAGTTACGGCCGCTTCGCTTATCAATCGTGTGCAGCCGGTCTATCCTCCGCTTGCGCGTCAGACCCGCGTCTCCGGAACGGTTCGCTTGCACGCAATCATTTCCAAAGAAGGCACGGTCCAGCAACTCGAAGTCCTCAGTGGTCATCCATTGCTGGTACAAGCCGCGCTGGACGCTGTGCGCCAATGGCGCTATCGTCCGACGCTGCTCAATGGCGAGCCTGTCGAAGTGGACACCACCATTGACGTGATTTTCTCGTTGAATTCGTAATTCGCAGGGGGCTTCAAACGGTCCGCCTCGCCGGTCGTGGGACAAGCGTGGCGGACTGAGTAACCGTATTTATCTCTCGCGCACTCCGGCATCGCCGGAACCGCAAAGAAATAAGGAGCAAACGAATGTTAGCCACTTTGTTTTCGGCAGCGATGATGTTTCAGGGCGGGCAAGAGGTCAGCTGGGACATCCGCAGCATGCTTCACAACATGGGAGGCTTGGCCCTCACTGTTGTGGTGATTCTCTTTCTTCTCTCCATTTACTCCATCGGCGTCATGATTGACCGGGCCCTCATGTACAGTGCGGCGCGCAAGCAGTCCCGCGTGTTCGTACAGCAGGTCGCCGGCGCGCTCAAGGATGGCAAGCTGGACGAAGCGATCGCCATCGCAGAGCGCAACAAGAAGAGCCACATCGCCAAGGTCGTCGCCACTGGCCTCAGCGAATTTCAGTCCGCTTCGCAGCAGGTGAGCGACGCCGATGTCATCGAAGCCGCGAAGCGCGGTCTCGAACGCTCGGTCGCCATCGTGCACGCGGAAATGAAGCGCGGGCTTTCGGCGCTCGCCACCATCGGTTCCACGGCGCCGTTCGTCGGCCTGTTCGGCACGGTCGTCGGCATCTTGAACGCGTTCAAAGGCATTTCCGCGAACAAGGCAACCGGTCTCTCGGCAGTCGCCGGCGGTATCGCGGAAGCGCTGATCACCACCGCGCTCGGCCTCTTCGTCGCCGTCCCCGCCGTGTGGGCGTACAACTACTTCACCAACAAGGTGGAAGCGTTCGACGTCGAGATGGACAACTCCTCCATGGAGCTCATCAACTACTTCATTCTTCGCCGGGGCGCGAAGAAGTAAGCGAGGCGTCTGATGGCTTATAAGCCAAAAGCTGGCGCGCAGATGGCGGCGCCCAACGTGATTCCCATGGCGGACATCATGCTGGTCCTGCTCATCATCTTCATGGTCATTACGCCGATGTTGCAGAAAACAACTCCGGTGGATCTGGCCATGACCAACAATGCCCGGGAAATGAAGGAAGCTGATAAGGACGACGCCGTCGTCGTTGCCGTCACTCGGGATGGCAGCATCTTCCTCAACAACGTCAAGGTCACGAAGGAAGACATCACTGGCCAGGTCAAGGATAAGTTGAGCGTTAAGAACGACAAGACCGTCTACGTCAAGAGCGATGCGCGCGCCAAGTATGGCGATGTCGTCGCAGTGGTGGACGAAATCCGGTCTGCCGGCGTTGACCAGCTCGGTCTTCTTACGGAGAAGTCGCAGAGCAAGACTCCGCCTCCGCCTCCCGATAACGCTACGGGAGACTAAGCGGGCTCGTTTGCTTATCTAACTTCGTTTGCGCTTGTTGATTCAAAGCCGCGCTGGTTCCCACCCGGCGCGGTTTCGCTAAAGCAGTAGGGATGCTCGCTAGGAGATGAAGCCATGGGGATGGATGTAGGAGAGCAGGGCGGATCGCTCTCGTCGCCAAACGTTGTTCCGCTGATTGATATTCTTCTCGTGCTGATCATTATTTTCATGGTTATCACGCCGCTGATCCCGAAGGGTCTCGATGCCCTTGTGCCTCAGCCAAATCCCAATGCGAAGCAGGACGTCGAGCTCGAAAACAAAACCGTCGTCGTGCAGGTCAGCAAGGATGGCAAGGTCAAGATCAACCAGGAAGATTCCAATTGGGATCAGCTTGGCCCGCGCATCGAGCAGATCTTCAAGGAACGCGCCGAGAAAATCGCCTTCGTTAAGGGCGACAACGAAGCCATGTTCCAGGACGTCGCTCGCGCCATTGACATCATGCGCGGAGCCGGAATCGACAAGATCGGCTTGATCACGGCAAAGCTCGAAGCTGGGCAATAGAGTTTGGTAGCGCAGGCACTCTTGCCTGCGCGGTTTTTTTAGGTTTGTCTCGCTCGCTGGATGTGGGTCCTCTCGCAAGTATTTAACGCGAGGTGACTCATGGGAATGGTTGTTGGCGGTAGGCGTGGCATTACGGCGGACCCGAACGTAGTTCCGCTGATCGATATTCTTCTGGTGCTGCTGGTGATCTTCATGATCATTCCGCATCACCAGACCGGGTTGGATGCGTTGCTGCCCCAGCCCGCAGGACCTGAACTCAAGGCTCCTCCTCCGGTGGCAGTCATTGTTGTTCAGGTTCGGGAAGACGGCTCACTCAAGATTAACGATGAGTCCGTCTCTTGGGATCGCCTCTCTGCCAGGCTCGAAGAGATTTACAAGCAGAGGGCGCAGAGAATCGCTTTCATTAGAGGCGATGCTCCTGTAGAGTTTGCAACGGTTGCCAGGGTCGTGGATGTAATGCGGCAACTGGACCTGTCCGTGGGGTTGTTGACTCCGAAGCTGGAACAATCCCGCTGATTGTGATTGAATGGGCCCTCTTGGGCGGAAGTGAATTCTCGCAGGGATGGATGCTTCGATGACACATGGCAAGTTTTCAATCGCCCGCCGCGCAACCGCCGCGGCGGCTTTGCTCATTCTGGCGGCCGGCTTCTCCGGCTGCAACAAACTAAAGGCACGCGACCTCCTGAACAAAGGGGTCACCGCCTTCAAGAATGGCCAGTATGACCAGGCCGTGGATCAATTTCAGAAGGCCAAGGAAGCCGATCCCGACCTGATGAACGCCCGCCTGTATCTGGCAACCGCCTACGCCACCCAATACATCCCGGGTGCGCCTTCTGATCAGAACAAAAAGCTCGGCGAACAGGCTGTTGCGGAATTCAAGGAAGTTCTCGACAAGGATCCGAAAAATCTCAATGCAATCGACGGCATCGGCTCCATTCTCTTTCAGATGGCTGGCACGCCCTACTCTCCCGCGATGTTCGAGGAATCCAAGAAGTACCACCAGATGCACATTCAGATTAAGCCGGAAGATCCTGAGCCGTATTACTGGATAGGCGTTATTGATTGGACGCTCTCATTCCGCGGCAACGGCGAGCTTCGCAAAGACTACAACGAAAAGAATCTGAAAAAGCAAGTCAAGGAAACCGACGCTCTTCCCGCAGCTGTTCGGCCGGAATACGTCGCCAAGTATGGCACCATGATCGATGAAGGTATCGACGCCCTTGTGAAGGCCATCCAGATTCGCCCGGACTATGACGATGCCATGGCCTATCTGAACCTTCTCTATCGCCGCAAGGCAGACGCGGTGGACAGCGCCGATCAGCGTGCGGATCTGCTGAAAAAGGCCGACGACCTTGTGGATCAGGTCAAGGATGTAAAGCAGAAACGCAATGCACAGCCTCAGCCCGCCGCTTCCTGATAGCTGTAACGCGGGCTTCGGCCTATGGCACATATTTGCAGCAGCAACAGCGGTACCTGGAATCCAGCTCAGATCGCAGCCGCAATCGAACTACCGTCGGTTACGACACCTTGGCCCTTCTACAATCTAGGCGAGATGGCTTGAGCGCTTTCGGACGCGTTAGAATAAACATGCAAACAAGTTAGCGGGTCTAAGTATGACAAACTCACCTGATCCCTGGCCTCCCCTCCCCTATACGGATTTCGCGCCCACCCAGCATCTTCTCCATATGGGCTTGCAGATGTTGGGCAAATTGAAACTGCAAGAACCGTTTCAGCCGCAATGGGCGGAAGTGCCTCTCTGGCTCAGCGCACGCGGATTAGCAACCGGGGCGATTCCCTATGCCGGCGGGGCCTACGAAGTGACTGCGGACTTCATCGCTCACCAGATAGGATGCGCGACTAGCTGGGGATTCTCTGGCAACTTCGAATTGGCGCCGATGTCTGTCGCGCAATTTGCAGATTCTCTCTTTGACCTGTTCCGAAAAGCCGGGGTGAATGTTTCCCTCAATCTGAAACCGCAAGAGGTACCTGATCCCGTCAATTTTGACCAGGACAAGCAAGGGCGCCCCTACCATCGCGAACTGGTTAACGCTTGGTGGCGGATCCTTCTGAGCACCCAGCGAGTCATGCAGGCGTTTCACGGACGATTCAAAGGCAAAACTCAGCCCATTGGGCTCATGTGGGGAACGTTGGATATCCGCGACGCGCGTTACAGTGGCAAGCCGGCTTCACCCGGCGCGAAGGCCGATTACATCCGGCGTAACGCAATGAATGAAGGGATGATTGAGGTGGGATGGTGGGCCGGAAATACCGCCTACCCCAAGCCGGCTTTCTATTCCTTCACTTATCCGCAGCCTGAGGGAATCGAGAGCGCAAGGATCAGCCCGCCCTGCGGACGATGGGATTCGGCAATGGGCGAGTTCCTCCTTGACTATGACGACCTGCGCAAGTCGAAAGATCCTGATGGCGATCTGCTGTCGTTTTTTGAGTCCACCTACGCAGCGGGCGCTGAGCGTGCTGGCTGGGATCCAGGTCTTGTCGGGAGCGG
>JAFDVY010000046.1 GCA_018268785.1 Acidobacteriota bacterium
GCAGGGAAAAAGCGGATGTCGCGGTACGCTTCGGGATGACAGGCGAATTGAGTCCTAAAGAAGGAGCCGATCTAAAGATCGGCCACTACAAGATGCCGGGCTGAGGCCGCGGCGCTACATAGGCGGGGAAAAAGCGGATGTCGCGGTACGCTTCGGGATGACAGGCGAATTTAAAAGTGGCTGCGGAGTTCGCGGAAGCCGGGGAGGATGACGAGCTTGCCGGAGCCGGCCATGACGGGTTCGTGTTCCATGTGCCAGGTGTGCTGGTGCGGGATGTAAACGGCGTTGAGGCCGACTTTGAGCGCGGGATTGATGTCCGAACGCGGGCTGTTGCCGATCATCCAGCCCTGGGATTTGACGATTTTGTGTTTGCTGACGAGACCGGTGTAGGTGACCATGTCTTTCTCGTGGACGATTTCGATGGCTTCGAAAAATCCCTGCAAGCCGGAGCGCTGGACTTTTGCAGATTGCTCGGCGGGTTCGCCTTTGGTGAAAAGTATCAAGCGGTGGCGCTCGGTGAGATAAGCGAGCGTATCGGGGACGCCATCGAGAATTTTGGGCGGGGTGCGTTCGAGGTCCACAACGCGATCGTGAATTTCGGCAAGCGTTTCGCGCTTGGCCTGATGTTCGGCGAGCTTCATGTAGGTTTCTTCGAGCGAACGGCCAAAGCTGCGAACGCCGTAGCCGTATTGGCGGATATTTTTGCGTTCGGTTTCGTTGAGGATATGGCGAATGTAGGCGCGGGTGAAGCCGCACGGTTCGACGAGCGTGATGAAATCCTCGATCAGTTTTTCGAAGAAGACGTTGTTTTCCCAGAGGGTGTCGTCGGCGTCGATGAGGAGGGTGTTGCGTCGCATTTAGTTTCTTTCAAAACAAGCTTTAGTTAGAAAAAGCCCACAGATGCCGGGCTGAAGCCCGGCGCTACACAAACCAAAATCTAAACCCAAGGCCCAGGTTTAGAAAACGGGCCTGGGGCACCAGATGCCGGGCTAAAGCCCGGCGCTACGCAAACCAAGACCCAAGACCCAAGTTCAGAAACCGAACCTGGGACACCCGCCTTTTTCAAGGCGAATCAGTTTCAAAAACAAGAGCACAGGCTAAAGCCTATGCCACTAGCATTTTTCCAAACCAAACTAGCTTAACAGTTTCAATGCGTCTGCTGCGATATTGGCGGCGGCGTTTGGGCGGCCGAGGTTGCGCGCGGCTTCTTTCATGCGCGCGAGGCGCAGCGTGTCGTCCATCAGGCCTGCGATTTTCCAGGCGGCTGCGGGCAGATTGTTGCAGCGAATCGCGGCGCCTTCTTCGAGGAGATGGTCGGCATTGCGCTCTTCCTGGCCAGGGATGGGTTCGATCAGAGCCATCGGCAGTGCGCGGGAAAGTGCTTCGGAGGTGGTGAGCCCGCCAGCCTTGCCGACGAGCAGATCGGCTGCAGCCATGTATTGGTCCATTTCTTTGGTGAACCCTACGGGAACAAGACGCGGTGAGCCGGATAACAGGTTGCCAGCGCGGGCGGAAATGTCGTCGAGCTTCTTCTTTACTTGTTCGGATTTTCCGGCGATGGCGACGATTTGCCAGGGTTTTTGGAGAGCGAGCAGATCGCGGACAAGTTGTTCGACGGGGCCGATGCCATAGCCGCCGGCGGCAATGAGAATTACGGGAGCGTTTTTGTCCAAGCCAAGCTGTTTGCGCGCCGTGCTTTGTTCGAGCGGTACGGAAAAGAGCGGGTCGACGGGGATTCCGGTGATGCGAAGAATTTCGCGGGGGACGCCAATTCCGGCGAGATATTCGGCGGCTTCGGGAATTGCCACGTAGTAGCGATCCACGGTTCTGCAGAGCCACATGGCGTGAACGTCGTAATCGGTGACGACGACGGCGTTGTGCGCGCGTAATTTCTTTTTGGCTTTAAGCCAAGCGATGATTTCGCCGGGAAGAAAATGGGTGGCGATGCAGAGGTCGGGCTGGACGCGCTTGAGCATGCGGATCATGGGTTGGGTGTTGAGGCGGTCGACGGCGAGACGGGTGCGCATTTTTTCCCAGGGATTATCGGTGCGTTTGTAGAGGAGGCCCATGAGTTCGGGAGCGCGGCGAATCATGCCGATGTAGGTCTTGTCGTAGAGACGTTGAAAAACTTTGCTGACGTGATGGATGACGTCGACGTGTTCGACGATGCAATCGCCGCGAGCGGCGAAGGCTTTTTCGAGGGCTTGGGCGGCGCGGACGTGGCCTGCTCCGGAAGAGGCGGAAAGCAGAAGGACGCGGGGCTTTTTGTTCATAGACGAGAGAAGGCCCGGAGAGATTCGTTTAAGAAGGGCACGATATATCGTGCCCCTACAAATTCACCGATACAAATTGCGGAGGTGGGGCTCACGCGGATTTGCTTTTTGCGGCGGCTATTTTTTCGAGGATGCCGCGGGCGAGCTTCTGGATTTCTCCGAAACGGGTGAGATAGTCCTGGAATTCAGCGTTGAGGCGTTGCGCTTCTTCGGGGTCGTGGACGGTGCGGAGGATCATGTCTCGGAGTTTTACGGGGTGCGGAAGGAGAGCTTCTTCTTGCAATTCTTCGAGCGCAGTCGTGGCGTTGTAGTGATACATGGTGTCCCCCCGGACGGGTGCATAGGAAGAGTGTACGCGCGAATTCGGAATGAGGAAACTTTCACCGCGTTTTCAAGACTAAGCGGCGTGGAGAAATTCGTAGCGGTCGATTTTGGCGGCGATGCCGAGGGTGCCGTTGGAAGCGGGTTCGACACGGACGATCTGGCCCTGGCAACGGATATTCACTTCGCCGGATTGCGTGACTTGTTCGGGAAGAGTGATGACGAAATCGATGAGATTGCCGACGTCGAACTTCGCTTCGCTGAGAAAGTAGAGACCACGATAGCTGACATCGCGAGTCTGTGCCTTAAGCTCGGGCCCGCTGGATTCGTGAGGGAACACCCGCAGGGGGAGGGTCATCGTGAATCGCCGTGCAACGCGGCGTTCGGCGCCGTCGCCCATGAAACCTCGCTGTGGGGACTGGAGAAAATCTCAAAAACGCTAACATCCGCAATTCCAAACTGCAATGCGAAAAAGCATGTTTTTTGTCCTAGTACGAGTTATAGGAGTTTTGGTATCCGGTTTTGGCGCGCGGGTGTATAGTCTGGCTTACCCGCCTTCAATCCAACTGTGAAACCGCGATGCAACAACACCGCCAGCACGCCCGTGTGCGTTTGCGCCTTCCCGTGCGATTGCGCTGGGTTGCGCCCCTGGGGCAGCAATCGGAAGTTTGCGAGACGCGAAATGTATCGCGAGGCGGATTGCTGGTGGAATGCAAAGAGCGGCATGGGGAAGGATTTCCGCTGTGGGTGACGTTTCCATTTGATGCAAGCGCGCCGGAAGGGCAACCGGAAGTGCTGGCGCGTGTGGTGCGTGCGCGGCATGTGGAGATGAATGGGGCTTCGGGCGAAGAGATTGCGCTACATTTTGAAGGAATTCCGAAACAGTCGAATGCGAGCAATGGTCACCGGCAAGCTGGGGCTGCTCACTTTACCGATGGGAGGAGTGTAGCTCTGCCGATTCGCGTGCGGCCGCGACATATTTTGTGGTTTGAAGAGGCGATGACGGTGGAAGTGTCGGCGGATCGCGTGCGTTTTGTGAGCAACCGGGAATATCCCGTTGGGGAGGCGCTGCTGGTTACGTTTGTTTCTCCGGATACGAAGCCGTGGCCGGGGAGCGGGGAGATGCTGGCACGAATCGTGAATGTTGAAAAACTGCCGCACAGCAGTTCGCTGGTGGTTACGTTGATGCGGCTAACCGATTGAGAATGTTCCCGCTGCGTGGCGCGCGAAGAGTTCGGATAGACTGTCTGCGCGCTTGATGACGACCAATCACGATTCGAAAAATCTGTCTCTTGCGGGGCCCGCCGGAAAGCTGGAAGCGATTTTATGGACTCCGCCGGCTGGAGTGCAGCCGCGATTTGCGGCCGTGGTGTGCCATCCGCATCCGCTTTTTGGCGGGACGATGCACAACAAGGTGGTGTATCAGGCGGCGAAAGCGCTGGACGCGCATCGCGGCGCGGTGCTGCGATTTAATTTTCGAGGGGCAGGATTAAGCGAAGGCGAGCATGACCGCGGGCAGGGCGAGCGCGGAGATGTCCAGGCGGCGCTGGATTTTCTTGCGGATAATTTTGCGGGCTTGCCGCTGTTGCTGGCTGGATTCAGTTTTGGTTCATGGGTTGGGTTGCGTGTTGGATGCGAGGACCGGCGAGTGCAACGGCTGATCGGAATTGGCACGCCGGTGAACAGCTCGGATTTTTCGTACCTGGAAAACTGTTCGAAGCCGAAACTGTTTGTGCATGGCTCGGAAGATGCGTTTGGCGACCTGGGCAAGGTGAGAGAGCTAGTTGGCAGGCTGCCTGGGGAAAACAAACTGGTCGTAGTGGAAGGCGTGGATCATTTTTTTACGGGAAAGATCGAGGAGTTGGGAAAAGCCGTGAGCGAGTGGATGGGCGAGTGGCCGGAAAACCAAGGCTTGACGTCGCAAGAGCAGGACATTTCTTCCAGGGGCTAAAGCCCCTTCATTTTTGCTCTTATGTCGGAGCTGAAGCTCCGACCCCTTAGGCGGATTCGCCGCGGGCGAAGAGATTGCTGAATTGGTCGATGGTCGCGGGCGGAACGGAGACGAGTTTCGCGTTGGCGCGGACGTGTTCCGTGCGGGACATTCCGACGAGGGCGGCGGTGATTCCCGGAGCAGAGCGAGCGAATTGCAGAGCGCGTTCCGCGTCGTTTTCGAGACCCAGCGCTTGTGCGACGAAGGGCGGCAAATTGCGCGCGACCTGACCCTGCAAAAGCGCCGCGCTTGCAATGAGCGTGATGCCGAGTTCGCTGGCCGCTTCCATGATCGTCATCTGTTTTCCGGAGACAGTTTGGTTGCCGAGAGTCAACGCTTCGGTCATGCCGAGATTGAAGGGGAGTTGAACAAAGCGGAAGCGGTGGCGATCGCCAGCGATTTCCCGGGCGATGGATTCGAATTCAGCAAGCTGCATGGAATCGCGCGCGCGGGCGTCCTGGCGAAAGCCGTTCCAGGTGGCCATACCGTAGTACTGGATTTTTCCGTCACGAACAGTGGATTCGAGATAAGCGAACGCTTCGCGAATGCGCTTTGCAAAATCCGGCTTAGAGACTTCGCCGAGCTGCGATTCCGGATTGTGCAGGTAGAAGATGTCCACGCAATCGACGCCGAGGTTTTTCAGGCCGCGGCCGAGCTGATTTTCCAGAAACCGCGGGGTCATGCAGTGGCTGCCGCCGGCAATATCTTTCGCGGAGAAAATTCCAGGCTGGATGTATTCGCGGAAGAAATATTGATTGGGGTCGGAGGGCATGGCACTGTCCGGCGTGAGGTAACCTGCCTTTGTGCAGAGGACGAGTTCTTCGCGCGGGACTCCCTTCGCTGCCAACTGTTTTAGCGCGGCTCCGATGGAGCGTTCGCTGCGCTGGAAGCGATAGTTGATGGCAGTGTCGATGAAATTGATTCCGCTTTCGACGGCGGCAACGATCGCTTCCGTGTAAGCATCATCGGTTTTTGGGTCCGGCTGGCCGAGATAGGTGCCAATACCGAGCGAAGAAACGACGAGTCCGTTTGTTTCGCGGAAATGATCATCGGCTGCACGGCCACGCCATTTTTCGGCGAAACGTTTTGTTCCTTCGAGTGTGGCGGCGGTGGTCATGACTGGCTGGCGTCTCCTTTTGTGTCCTTCGTCTGATCGGATGATGTGTCGGCGGCCAGTTCCGGCGGCGCAAGGATCCTTGCGCAGGCGCGCATCATTCTCCTGTATGGCCATGCTTTTTCGCGAAAGAAAATTTCGCCTTCGCGGGGGTTGCTGTAGAACCAGCGGGCAAGGAGCCAGAGGCTTTCGCTGAGATCGGCGGAGACGGGTGCTGCCTCAGGAGGAAAAAGCGGATTCCTCGTCGCTTCGCTCCTCGGAATGACAGCGTTTGGAGCAGGCGGATTGGCGCCAGCCGGTTCGAGGCGATCTCGCAGGAATTGTTCGGCGGAGCGTGGTTCGCCGGCAAATTGGGAAAAAGAGAGAAGGAACGGCTCGGCGAGATAGCCGGAGAAGACCGGGAATACGGTGACGGTCTGCTCCGCTACAGAGCGCTGAAAGATGACGGCGTTCAGATCTTGAACCCGGCGGGGAAGTTCGGGCTGGCCGCGGAGGGCCTCGTCGACTTTGTCCAATTTTTTGTGAAGCAGTGCAGCTCGTTCAAAATCGAGTTCTTCGCTCGCTTTTCCGCGCTCCGCTTCGAACGCTGTCCGCAAGGAATCTCCGCCAGACTCGAGAAATTGCACAAGCTTTTCAACTTCCGAGTCGTATTCCTCTTTGGTGCAGCCAGCGAAGCAAGGAGCGAGGCACATTTTCATTTCGGAGTAGATACAGCCGGGGAAGGAAGGATCGCGGCGAATTTTGATCTGGCAGCGGCGGACTCTGAAGAGGTCGAGGACGCGTTCAGCGAAAGCGTCGGCAGATTTGCGCGAAGCGAACGGCCCGTAGTAGGAACCGCCCGATGGCGCGCCGGATTCGTCCACAGGAATTCGCCGTGTCGAGTAACAGCGAGGATAGGCGTTGCGAAGATTCACTTTCAGGACAGCGGGCGGGCGAAGCCGCATCATGGCGCGATATTTCTTGGGGAAGAGGCGTTTCGCGTGCTCGTAGTAGGCGATGGATTGCTCAAAAGCAGAAGCGGTGACGCGATAGCGAATCGTCTTCGCGAAGTCGCGGAGGTTGAGGCGTTTGCTGGAGGGATCGAGAGGACCGAGAAGGCGTTGCAGACGGCGGCGAAGGTCTTGCGTCTTGATGAGGTAAGGCTCGGCTTTGGGATCGCGAGGTTCGATCAGACAAATCGCAGGGTAGGGAGGAAGCGCGGAAAAGAATTCCGCGTCCTTGGCGGGGTCAAATTCGAGGCCACTGTCGAAATCGAGCACGAAGCAAGAATACTATGTCTCAAATCTTAGAGCTGTGTACGGCTTGCTTTGTTCTCGAACCGCAAAAGCAGATTCCTCGCTCCCTCACCCCAACGAGCCAAAACCGGGCTCGCTGGAGGCCCCGGTTCGCTCGGAATGACAGGTTCAAGGTTCGAGCGGACCTTCAGGAGCGGAGGAGCCAGGAGGAGATGACGAGGCGCTGGATTTCGCTAGTGCCTTCGTAGATTTCCGTGATGCGGGCGTCGCGGTAGTTGCGTTCGACGGGATATTCGCGGCTGTAGCCGTTGCCGCCGTGAATCTGGATGGCTTTGTGGGTGACGCGGGTGGCCATTTCGCTGGCGAAGAGTTTTGCGGTGGCGGCGTCCATGCTGAAGCGCGCGCCGGCGTCCTGCTTCCAGGCGGCTTTGCGAATGAGCAGGCGAGCGGCGTCGAGTTCGGTGGCCATGTCCGCTAGCATGAATTGAATCGCCTGGAATTGGGAAATGGGATGGCCGAAGGCGAGGCGTTCCTGAGAATATTTTAGGGCGGCTTCGAATGCGCCCTGCGCGATGCCGGTTGCCTGCGCGGCGATACCGATGCGACCGCCGTCAAGCGTGGAAAGCGCGACTTTGTAGCCTTCCCCCTCGTTGCCGATACGGTTGGCGGCGGGAACTTCGCAATCGGCGAAAACGAGTTCGCAGCAGGCGGTGGCGTTGATGCCAAGTTTCTTTTCTTCTTTGCCGACTTTGAATCCCGGCGTTCCTTTTTCGATGACGAGCGCAGTGATTCCCTTTTCCCCTTTGGCGGGCTCAGTATTCACGTAAACGATGGCCGCATCCGCTGCGCCGCCATTGGTGATCCAAGCCTTTGTGCCATTCAGGATGTACTTGTCGCCTTTTTTGACGGCTTTGGTTTGCAGGGCCGCCGCGTTTGAGCCGGCCTGCGGTTCCGTGAGAGCGTAGCAGCCGATTTTTTCGCCGCGGGCGAAAGGAAGCAGGAACTTCTTCTTTTGTTCTTCTGTGCCGAAGCGGTGAATCGGGTCGCCGTATAAGGAATTCTGCACGGAAAGAATTACGCCAGTAGAGGCGCAGCAGCGCGAAATTTCTTCAATCACGATCGTGTACGAGATGTGATCGAAGCCTGCGCCGCCTTCGTTTTCGGGCAGCGCGACGCCGGTCAGTCCCAGTTCGGCGGCCTTTGCAAAGAGTTCACGCGGGAAGTGGCCGGTTTCGTCATTTTCGCGGGCGCGGGGCTTTACTTCCGATTCGGCGAATTCGCGAACGGATTTTTGGAGCAGTTTTTGTTCTTCGGTGAGGTCGAGGTTCATACTTCTGCATAGTTTAGCGCCAGAGGAAGCAGAAGAAAACTTACACAGAGGACACTGAGAACACAGAGCGCGCAGAGGATACAGTTTCGGCGGTCTGGGCCGAGTGCCGGGCTAAAGCCACGGCGCTACATTCGGAAAAGGCAAGATGCCGGGCTAAAGTCGCGGCGCTACATTTAAGTCTTCAAGCCAAAGCGGCGCGCATGCGTTCGTAGGTGGTGCTTAACTCTTCTGGCAGGACGCGCGTTTCGCCGGTTACGGTCATGAAATTGGAATCGCCAGCCCAGCGCGGCAATCCGTGCAAATGCAGATGACCGGTGACTCCCGCTCCCGCAGCGCGGCCGAGATTCATGCCGAAATTGATTCCTTCGGGTTTGTAGAGCGTTTTGAACGCGGCTTCCGTGCGCTGCGCGAGCTGCATGATTTCCCCGAGCGTTGCCGCGTCGAGCTCCACAAGTTCAGCGACATGCTTGTAGGGAACAATCATGAGATGGCCGTTGGTGTACGGGAAGCGGTTCAGAATTACGTAGGAACTGGCGCCGCGGTGGACGACGAGCGTGGTTGCGTCGTCCGTGCGTTTTGCGGCGTCGCAGAAAATACATTCCGGCTGATTGCCGGCGATTGCGCCCTTGATGTATTGGTAGCGCCACGGCGTCCAGATGTAGTCCATGCGATTGAAACCTCATTCAAACGGAACGCGATGTTACGAAACAAGAATGTCTACGCTACAAGCAAGAGCAAGCATAGCGCAAAACAAAACGCCGGCGATTGCCGGCGTTCGTAACAAGAAAGTTTTTTGTCCGGGTTAGCCGCGGTGAGCTTCGCTAGCCGCTGCCGCGGCTTCGGCGGCTGCGGTCATGTTGGCCGCTTCTTCGCTGTTCACAAAATCTTTAAGTTCTTTGCTTGGTTTGAAGAAGGGAATGCGCTTGGCGGGCACGTCGACTTTTTCGCCGGTCTTGGGATTGCGGCCGGTGCGTCCGCGGCGCTGGCGAGTGCGGAAGCTGCCGAAGCCGCGAATCTCGATTTTTTCGCCTTTTTGAATGGCTTGAATGATGCTGTCGAAAATAGTCTCGACGATCGTTTCGGATTCCTTGCGAGGCAGTTCGGTCACCCGCAAAACTTCTTCGATCAGGTCCGCTTTGGTCAGCGTCAGTTGCTTGCTCATCGTAATGAGGCCTCGCAAATTTGCCAGAACATAATACGCCGCAGATGCATGAAGCGGAAGGGCTTAGCTGGGGTCAAACCCCACCGATTGCCACCCTTCCTATCATTAAATTGCCCTGGAGGTAAAACAAAATTTACGGGGCTCCTGAAAGCAGGGAGCCCCGTCCTTAAAACCAGTTGAATTTAGCCGCGCGAAGCGAGTTTTTGCTTCAGCGCGTCGCCGATGGTGGCCGTCGAGGAAGTTTTGCTGGTGTTGCGGTACTGGTCGATCTCGCGGCGTTCCACCTGTTTCACGGCTGCTTTGTAGCTCAAGCCAATGCGCCGCGTATCCCGGCTGATCTTGATGATTTTGAAATCGTATTCTTTGCCGGGTTCGAGCGGACCCGCGCTCTTGAGCGGTCCCGTGGTTGTGCGGGCAACCGGGCCTTCATCGCGGCCGCGACGGTCGGTGATTTCCGTGTTGTGGCAAAGGCCTTCGATGTTGTCGCCGAAGTCCACGAACGCGCCGAACATGGCGATGCGCGAAACTTTGCCTTTCACCAGATCGCCGACACGGTGCTGCTTGACCCATTGGTCAAACTTATCGTCCACCTGCTTGATGCCGAGGGAAACGCGGCGAGCCTCGGGGTCGACTTTCAGAACTCTTGCGGTGACGGGTTCGCCCTTTTTGAAGACTTCGTGCGGATTGTTGACGCGGCCGGTCCAACTGACATCGCCGACGTGAACGAGGCCGTCGAAGCCGTCTTCAATTTCGATGAACGCGCCGAACTCGACGATGTTGCGAACTTTTCCGGTGACGATGGTGCCGACCGGATATTTTTCCGCCGTGAGCATCCAGGGATCGGGCTGCGCCTGCTTCATGCCGAGCGAAACGCGGCGGTCGCTGGCTTTGATGTCCAGCACGACGACGTCGACTTCTTCGCCGGCTTTGACGACCTTCGAGGGCTGCACGGATTTTTTCGTCCAGCTCATTTCGGTGGCGTGAACGAGGCCTTCGACTCCCTGTTCGAGCTCGACGAATGCGCCGTAGTCCACCACGCCAACGACTTTGCCCTTGAACTTGCCGCCCGCCGGATAGCGATCGGCTGCATCAATCCACGGGTCTTTCGTCAATTGCTTGAGGCCGAGCGAAACGCGCTGCTTGTCCTTATCGAACTTCAGAATGGTGACGTCGAGTTCCTGCTCCGGTTTTACAACGTCCGAGGGGTGCTTGATGCGGCCCCAGCTCATGTCGGTGAGGTGCAGCAAGCCATCGAGACCGCCGATGTCCACGAAGGCGCCATATTCGGTTACGTTCTTGACGGTGCCGTGAACGGTCTGGCCTTCGCTCAACTTTTCGAGCAGCTCTGCGCGCTTGGCGTGCAGATCTTCTTCGAGCAATGCGCGGCGGCTTACGACGATGTTGCCGCGGCGGCGGTTCAGCTTGGTGATGCGAACTTGCACTTCCTGGCCGATGAGCGCGTCCAGATTCTGTGTCGGGCGCAGATCGTATTGCGAGCCTGGCAAGAAGGCGCGAACGCCGACGTCAACCACGACGCCACCCTTGATGCGGTCCACAACTTTGCCGGTGAGCGTTTCCTTGGCTTTGAATGCGGCTTCCAGCTTTTCCCAGGTGCGGCGGCGCAGCACCTTCTGGTAGCTGACAATCGTGTAGCCGTCTTTCTTGTCGCCGGTGCGCTGGACTTCGATCGTGGCGTTCGGGTCCGGCCGGGGAATTTCCGTTTCGGAAAATTCCGCGGCGGGAATCAGGCCTTCGTTCTTCTGGCCGAGATCCACGACGACGCCATGCTCGGTGTAGGCGATCACCTTCACTTCAATGATTTCGTTATTCTGGGCGTGAGCGGCTTCCTGCTGCTCATCGTACTCCGCCATGATCTTGCTCATCTCTTCGGAGCCGGCGGCTTCTTCGGCCGCGGCTTCGGCTTCCGCGTCGGGCGCGTGAGCGGCGGCAGGAGCAGGAGCTTCGGCCGGTGCAGCGCTGGCGATTGGTTCAGGATGAGCAGCGTTTACTTCGGACTTTGTTTCTTCGGAAGGTGATTCAGGTGCTGGTGCGGCTGCTGCTGCGGACGTGGCATTTTCGTTGTCAAAAGACATGGTTGTTGGCCTCCGGGATACGTATCCCTAGTTCGACGTTTTAATTCCTTGCGGAATCCCTACTGGGGTTGATGCAAGGTCGCTGCTTCGAGTATCCGGCCACCCCTGACCTGGTCTCGAAACAGCTCATGGGACGTACAGATGCTGCTTGCGTGGAAAACGCTGCAACCCTGCAAGAATACTAGTGAAAATGCGGGTGTGTCAATGAAAGGAGAGGGGTGAAATCAGGCGCGGGCGCGGGAGGATTGGCCGACTTCGCGGCGGAAGTCGGTGGAGCTGACTTCGATGGTACGGCACATTTCGAAGAGGCGGGAGCGCATGCGCTCGCCGATACGGTCGGACAGAGAATCTTCGCGGATGGCGCGGAGGGCTTCGCCTTGCGGAGTGCGAGTTGGTTTGCCTTCCGGTTTTGACGAGTCGAAATAATTTGTAGTGATGAGGGTGGTGAGACGCGAGTTGTAGCGGGCGTTTAGCACGAGGCCGATTGTGTCGAGCACCCAGGCCGAAGGCTTGCTTGCACCGAGATCGTCGAGGACAAGAACTTCCACCGTGCGAATCGGTTCGAGGATGCGGAGTTCGGTGGATTCGCTGCCCGGGTTATAGCTGGATTGGATGTCTTTGAGCAATTCGCGGTAGTCGCAGAAGAGTCCCTGGTGGCCGCGGCGGATTAGTTCTTTCAGACAGGCAACGGACAAGTGTGTTTTGCCTACGCCGGAGGGGCCCATCCACAGGAGACCGCGTTCGCCGCTGCCGGGATATTCGGCGACGAAGCGCTCGGCGAGCATTTTGGCGGCTTTGAGCGAAGAAGTGTGCTGCGGATTTTCGCTGACGTCGGTGCTGTAGCTTTCAAAATCGCAATGTTCGTAGCGCTTGGGGATGCGCGCTCGATCGACGATGCGCGTGGCGCGGTCTTCCATGCCGCAATCGCAAGGAGTTGCCATTGTTCCGGCGGCGTCGGGACGCGGAACTATCTTGTAACCGGTGCCGCGGCAGAGTTGGCAGTTCTCGATAGCCATCGACCAAAGCATACGGGTGAGTGACGCGGACGGCAAGCCGCTCCGCATGTGAATTTTTGTGGAAGAGATATTGCTAACGAACAACTAACGAACAAAACGATGCCGCGCCGGTACAATCGCATGGCGCGGCGGCTTTTCGGCGTTCTGCAGGGATGACACGCGCGAGAGCTCCTGCTGCACGACGGTGGCGAACTCCGTCATCTGCTTTTCCATTTCGACCAATTTTTCGCGCATGTTCAAAATAATTTCGATGCCAGCGAGGTTGACGCCCATATCGCGCGCCAGCGTGATGATCACTTCGAGCCGCTCCAGATCCGAATCCGTGTAGAGCCGCGTGTTGCCGTCCGACCGCGAAGGTTTTAGTAAGCCGACGCGTTCATAGAGCCGCAGAGTTTGTGGATGCAATTTATAGAGTTCGGCTACGGCGCTGATCATGTAGCCGGCCTTGGCTCGAGTTTTTCTGCGTGGGCACATGGTAAAGTTCTCAGTCTTCCGTCATCCGTTTCCAGTAAAAGCAAAACTCAACCATTTTGCGAAATCTCCGCTTCCACCTTGTTCGGCCACCAGTTCTTAAACTAACGGCTGATGACCAACTACTGAAAACTGCTTTTCTCAAACTCCAGCCTTTCCAAACAAGTCCTTGCGCGGATCGGCCGGGGCAACGGTTTCAAGTTCCTTCATCAGGTTGCGCACGCGTTCATCGGCGGGGGGCGGTACGACTACCTGAATCTCCACATACTGGTCGCCACGTTTGCCGCTGCGAGCGTTCGGCACGCCTTTTTCTTTCAGGCGAAGCGTTTTGCCGCTGTCCGTTCCCGGAGGAATGCGAACGAGCGAACGGCCGTCGATCGTGGGAACTTCGATTTTTGCGCCGAGCGTCGCTTCGGAGACGGTCACGGGAATTTTTGTGTAGAGATCGTTTCCGCGGCGTTCGAAAAAGTCGTGCGGTTTAACAACGACGGCGAGGTAAAGATCCCCCGCCGGAGCGCCCATCGTTCCCGCATTACCCTTGCCCGGAACACGCACGCGACCGCCGTTTGCCACCCCCGCGGGAATGCGCACGTCAATCGTTTCGTTGTGCCGAACGCGGCCTTCGCCGCCGCAGGTTTTGCAGGCTGTTCGCAGTTTGCCCGTGCCGCCGCAGCGGCTGCAGGGCACGTTGAAACGCATCTTGCCCGCAGCTTGCTGGATCGTTCCACTGCCATTGCAGGTAGGGCACACCTGCGGCGTTCCTACGGCGCCGGTGCCATGGCAGGTGTGGCAGGTATCCAGGCGCGTAATGTGGATTTTCTTTACAGCGCCGCGGACGGAATCCCAAAAATCGATTTCGAGGCGGTATTCGAGGTCGGCGCCCGCTTCCGCTTCTTCTTGAACCGCGCTGCCGCCGCGCCCGCCAAAAAAACTGCTGAAAAGATCGCGGAAGCTGCCGCCGCCGGTGCCGCCACCCGATCCGCCGCCAAAATCGAAGCCATCGAAATTGAAATTTACGTCGCCATCGGCTCCGCCTGCGCCGCCGGGATAGCCGCCCGGAGGAGCGTTCTCGCTATAGAAGCCGTACTGATCGTACATCTGGCGTTTTTTTGAATCGGATAAAACGTCGTAGGCTTCCTGCAACTGCTTGAATTTCTCTTCCGCAGCTTTGTCGCCGGGATTCAGATCCGGATGGTATTTGCGCGCCAGCTTTCGAAATGCGGCGCGGATGTCTTTTGCGCTTGCCTTTCGCGGCACACCCAGCAGTTCGTAGTAATCCGTTTTGCTTGTCGTCGGCATTGGAATCCAATCAAACAAATGCAGGGGCGTGTGTCAAACGCGCCCCTGCCATTTTCACTGCAAGTTAGTTCGGACGCTTCGATTCGTCCACGTCCACGTACTCGGCGTCGATCACGTCGCCAGGCTTCTTACCGCCGCCCTGTGTGTTGCTTTCCGCTGAACCCTGCGGAGCACCCGCGGCTGCCGCTTGGGCCTGGGCCGCTTCGTTTGTCTTATAGAGCGTCTCGGCCAGCTTGTGCAGAGCGCGCTCCACGTTTTCCGTTGCGGTGCGCAACCGGGCCGTGCCGCCTTCGTTGATCGCCTTCTTCGCGTCCTCGATCGCTTCCTCCGCGGCTTTCACGTCCGCTTCGGGGAGCTTCTCGCGGCTTTCGCGAATCGTTTTTTCGGCCTGATAGAGCAATCCATCCAACCGATTGCGCGATTCGACTTCTTCCATGCGCCGGCGATCCTCTTCGGCGTGCGATTCGGCTTCCGTCCGCATTTTTTCCGCTTCTTCCTTGGTCAAGCCGGTGGAAGACTGAATCGTGATCTTCTGCTCCTTGCCGCTTGCCTTGTCCTTTGCGGAAACGTTCAGGATGCCGTTGGCGTCGATGTCAAACGTGACTTCGATTTGCGGCGTCCCTCGCGGAGCGGGCGGAATCCCATCGAGCTTGAACGTGCCGAGCGAACGATTGTCCTTGGCGAACTTGCGCTCGCCCTGCAGGACGTGAATTTCCACGCCCGGCTGATTGTCCGAAGCGGTCGAGTAGGTTTCCACTTTGCGCGTCGGAATCGTGGTGTTGCGCGCGATCTGCGTGGTCATCACGCCGCCGAGCGTTTCGACGCCCAGGGAAAGAGGGGTCACGTCGAGCAACAGGATGTCCTTTACTTCGCCCGCAAGCACGGCGCCTTGAACGGCTGCGCCAACCGCAACGACTTCGTCCGGATTCACGCCCTTATGGGGTTCTTTGCCGCCGAAGAAATTGCGCACCAGCGACTGCACTTTCGGAATACGCGTGGAACCGCCGACGAGAACAACCTCTTGGATGTCGCTTGGAGACAGCTTCGCATCCTCCAGCGCCTGCTGAACCGGCTTCATCGAGCGATCCAGCAAATCGCCGATCAATTGTTCGAGACGCGTCCGCGTCAGTTTCTCCTGCAAGTGAATCGGGCCGCTTGCGCCAGCGGTGATGAATGGAAGGTTGATTTCCGTCTCCATCATTTGCGAAAGCTCGATCTTGGCTTTTTCCGCGGCTTCCTTCAGGCGTTGCAGGGCCATGCGGTCTTTGCTCAAGTCGATGTTGTTGGCTTTCTTGAAGCCGTCAATCAGCCAGTCCACGATCCGCTGGTCAAAGTCATCGCCGCCCAGGTGCGTGTCGCCGTTGGTGGACTTCACTTCGACCACGCCGCTGCCTACTTCAAGAACGGAAATGTCGAACGTGCCGCCGCCCAAGTCATACACGGAAATCGTTTCGTCGCTCTTCTTATCGAGACCGTATGCCAGCGCAGCGGCAGTCGGCTCGTTGATGATGCGGACAACTTCAAGGCCTGCGATTTCGCCCGCCTGCTTGGTGGCCTGCCGTTGTGCGTCGTTGAAATACGCCGGAACGGTGATGACCGCCTTAGAGACCTTTTCGCCCAGAAAATCTTCCGCGGCAGCTTTCAACTTGCCGAGAATCATCGCGGAAACTTCGGGCGGACTGTATACCTTGCCGGAAATCTCCACACGAACATCGTCGTGCTGTCCCTTTACGACTTTGTAAGGAACGCGGCGGCTCTCTTCGCCCACTTCGTCAAAACGGCGGCCCATGAAGCGCTTGATCGAATACACAGTGTTTTCCGGATTCGTCACGGACTGGCGCTTGGCCACTTGTCCAACCAGCCGCTCGCCCGTCTTGGTGATGGCAACCACGGACGGAGTCGTCCGGGCCCCTTCCTGGTTCGGGATGACAACCGGCTCGCCGCCTTGCATCACCGCCACGACCGAGTTGGTCGTACCCAGGTCAATTCCAATAATCTTGCTCATAAATCAGGTTCCTCCCCTTGCGTAGCTCAAGCGGGCGTGCGGCCGGTAAGGGCCCCAAGGTCACGCCTAGAGACTTAAGCTCAATAACGGGGCGAGTATACAGGTTGAGTGTATCGTTGTCAAGTTTTCTTATAACAGTAGTAAGATCATGCTAGTCAATGAGTTACAGACCGTCCTTGCATTTGAGATCCGTCAACACAAACATCTTTCTGCGCTTTGCATCTTAGTTCTTCAGGGCTGCAAACCTGCCTTTCGGGCGCATGGCAGTTCTACCAAGAGCTGCACTTTGCCGATTTTCGGGTTAGAATCGCGCGTCACTACAATCGTTTGAATTTGGGTTAACTGAGACGGAGGCTTTCGTGAGCTGGCAACGGATTCAAGCCGGAATGATCGCAATCGGGCTGCTCGCAGCAGTCACGTATTTGTCGCTTGGCGGCCACATGGCCCAGGCTGCACCGCCTAAGCCACAACCGCAAACCGTGAATGTTCCGGATGTGGATCCGCACAAGGCCTTTGGCCAGAAGTCCGCGCCAGTAGTGCTGGAGATTTTCAGCGATTTTCAATGTCCCGCTTGCCGTCAATATTATGTGGGGACCAATCGCCAGTTGCTGGACAACTATGTCAACACGGGTAAGGTTTATCTGATTCACCGCGACTTCCCGCTCCCGATGCATGCGTACTCCCGCGTAGCAGCCCGGTACGCTCGGGCAGCGGCCTTGATCGGCAAATTTGAGAAAGTGGAAGATGCGCTTTTTCAAAACCAGCAGCAATGGGATCAGACCGGCGATGTGGACGGCATTGTGGCCTCCGCGCTGACTTCCGCGGAGATGACAAAGGTTCGCGCGCTGGTGAAGAACGATCCCGCCAAACTTGATGCGCTGATCGAAAAGGATGTAGCCCTCGGCAGAACCTACAACGTTTCGCAAACCCCTACTTCTATTTTTCATGCAAATGGCCAGACTTACCCCTACGGCGGGGGAATCGACTACCAGTTCCTGAAGCAGTTTCTCGATCAACTAATCGGTCAGAAATAGGCGGGGGCGCTCGATGATGCAGTCGTCTCCCCTCAATTTTCGGCGTGTTTTTATTTTGGTTGGCCGGATCCTTCTTGCCGGACTTTTCATTTACGCCGGTTATGCAAAAATCAGGATGCCTACGGTGCCGCAACGGCCGCCGCTGGGCGTGGCGCTCACATTTTTCGCGATGCAGGTGGATTCGTATCAACTCTTGCCGAAGGCTGCCGTCAATGTCGTTGCCTATTCGCTGCCTTTTGCCGAGATTGCACTTGGGGTGCTGCTTTTGATCGGATGGCAGTTGCGCGTATGGACCAGCCTTCTAACGCTGGTCATGGCAGGATTTTTCTTTGGAGTCCTTCGCGCGTATCTCCTGCACATGGAAATCAACTGTGGTTGTTTCGGCGTTCCCGAAAAAGTGACCCTGCTGAAAGTGTTCGAAGATGGCTCGCTGTTGGTCCTGATGGCTCTGATGACCGTCTTCGTCTTTCTCGAAGCCCGCAAGCCGCATCCGTGGACCGCTCCCGCCAGCGCTTAGCCGCCGAGCACATGGAAACGAACTCGCTCATCCCTCTCACCCGGCGCTTTCATCTGCGCTAGACTTTTCTTTCGATGCTGAGCCTCCCTCCGATCACCTTGCGCCTTCGCGGCTGGAAACTGATTGACCGCGTCGCGCTCGCGTTCTTGCTATTTTGCGCGATTCTCCTTGGCGCCGCTGCCGGTTTGCTTTTCGTTTATACGAGCGATTTGCCGGAAATTCGCGCTCTGGAAACCTATCGGCCCAACGTCGTGACGGAAGTCTACGCGGACGATGGCCAACTGGTCGGCAGCTTCGCATTGCAGCGCCGCATCCTGATGACCTACGAGCAGTGTCCGAAGGTACTCTTCAACGCGGTCACCTCCATTGAAGACCAGCACTTTGAGGAGCACTGGGGCATCGATTTTCCGCGTATTGCCGGAGCGATGGTCCGCAACATCATCCACCGCCGCATTACGGCAGGTGCAAGCACGATCACCATGCAGCTTGCCGGAAATCTTTTTCTCGACCGGAGCGACCGCACCTTCCGCCGCAAAATTCAGGAAATGCTTCTCGCCCTGCAAATCGAGCGCCACTACACGAAGCCGCAGATTTTCACGATGTACGCGAACCAGGTCTATCTCGCACACGGCAATTACGGCTTCGCAGCCGCTTCCCAGTTTTACTTCGGAAAATCCGTGACGGATTTGAATTTGCAGGAAGCCGCATTGCTCGCCGGCATGGTGAACGGCCCGAAGTTCTCTCCAATTGCAAATCCCGAAGCCGCATTGAATCGCCGCAATCTTGTTCTTCGCCGGATGGAAGAAGAGGGAAAGCTCTCCGCCGCCGAGGCTGACGCCGCCAGGAAAACGCCTCTTGGCCTGCACCTGCAATATCCGCGCAACGATCTCGCGCCGTATTTTTTCGAAGACATTCGCAAATACCTGGAATCGACGTACGGAACGGAAGCCGTACATGAGCGCGGCCTGCGCGTTTACACCACGCTGAACGTCAAAATGCAGCGCGCCGCGAATCAGGCCATTCGCGATGGTCTGCATGCTTACGATCGCCGCCACGGCTGGCGCGGCGGGCTGCCGAATCTCATCAAAGACAATCTGGGAAAGCTGGACACGTACGAAGACGACGACTGGCGCCACGCGATCGAGAAGGGAAGTTACGTCACGGGCCTGGTTATGGCGGCGGACGACAAATCGGCCACTATCAAGATCGGACAGTACCGGGCGCTGCTCTCTTCGCAAGACATCGCGTGGACCGGTCGCAAAAAGCCCAGTGAGATTCTGAAAGTCGGCGACCTTGCGCAGTTTTCCATTCAAGAACTCCGCGACGCAACCGCGCGAGTGCAGCTAGAACAGCAACCGACGCCGCAAGCTGCGATGATCTGCATTGATAATCCTACCGGCGAGATCAAAGCGATGGTCGGCGGCTACAGCTTTGAAGACTCAAAATTCAATCGCGCGACGCAGGCGGTGCGCCAGGTGGGCAGTTCGTTCAAGGTCTACGTTTACGCCGATGCGCTGGAAAAGGGCTTTACGCCGTTCGATACGATTCTCGACGCGCCATTCACGACGATCAGCGGCGGACAGCCCTATTCCCCGCGGAACTACGATGAAAAATTCGAAGGCAACATCACGTTGCGCCGGGCGCTTGCCGGTTCGCGCAACGTTCCCGCCGTAAAACTGGCCGAAAAAGTCGGCATCAACACCGTGGTTGACGAAGCGCGCCGCTTTGGAATCACCACGCCCCTGCCTCCTTATCTCCCGCTCGCGTTAGGCGCCGCGGACATGAAACTTGTCGAGCACGTTTCCGCTTTCACGGTTTTTCCCGACGACGGGATTCGCATCGACCCGCACATGATTCGTCGCGTTGCCACTTACGATGGTGCGCTTCTTGAAGAAGCGCATCCCGCGATTCACGAAGTGATTTCTCCAGACGTGGCGCGCACCATGACGGCGATGCTGGAAGAGGTGATCCAATTCGGCACCGGCATTGAAGCAAAAGTCTTGAAACGTCCGGCCGCCGGAAAAACGGGCACAACTCAGGACTATACGGACGCATGGTTCGTCGGCTTCACGCCGCAAATCACTGCAGGTGTCTGGGTTGGCTTCGACGACAAGCAGAATTCTTTGGGCAAAAAGGAAACCGGTGCGCGCGCGGCGCTGCCCATCTGGACGCAATTCATGCAGAACGCCCTGGCCGGAACTCCCCCGCTCGATTTTGCGAATGTCGTCCCGCTCGAGCAGCAGGCGAGTGAACACAATATTCACGTAGATACGCCTGACACCGCGCCCACGGAAGACGAGCCCGCCGCTCCAAAGCAAAAACCGCCGGCTGCGCCTCCCACAGCAAATGCCACAGCGGGAAGTACAGCCAGCGGCCCTCAGTTCTGATTTTTCCCGGCTCTTACTGCGGTCGTTGCACCACCACCGTCAGCGCCGAGCTTTGCACCGAAGCCAGATTGGCGTTT
Organism: Acidobacteriota bacterium; assembly: GCA_018268785.1. GTDB lineage: Bacteria > Acidobacteriota > Terriglobia > Acidiferrales > UBA7541 > Acidiferrum. Next base: position 20,325 of record JAFDVY010000046.1, read on the forward strand.
GCCGGGTTCATGGTCGCGGTTATTTCCCAAAGGATATTACCGACTGTGTCCGTCAGGCTTACATCTACGTTCATGGATCCAATCAGGCCAAGAAGCGCCGGCGATGCCACCATCATGCAGGTAGCCTGCCCGTTCTTTAGCGGTTCGTTGCCGCTCAAGCTTGTGGCCGCGGTTGTCACTTTGTAGTTCATCGTGCCCTCGACCGGGGATCCATCGGGGTAAGTAAAGTTGAGCGAGAGTAGCGGAGTGGCGATCGATTGCGTGATTTCAATTGCGTTGATTTTCGCCATTTGGACAACGCTGTCCAATTCGATTGCCAGCGGACCAGTCGTCACGACCGCGTCCGTGCCGCGCACAAGTGCCGCATTCGCGCCGGCCGCGGCGTAAATATCGAGATTCCGGAATACCTGATTTCCCTGAACCTTAACGTTGAAGACGCGTGCCCCAACTTTTTGCGTCCCGGGAAACGTTTCGGCAAAATAAAGATTTACGTGATAAGAACCGGACGGTACCTGAAACGTATAAATGATCGGTTTGGTCGCTGAACTTGCGTACCGGTCCGTTTGAAATAATTTTGGGTCCGCAGTCCCGGTGATTCTTGTGGTTACGACGCTAGTGTTTCCGCCGTTGTAGCTGTTATCGGCCTGCCAGGCCAGCCCCTTTGCGTCCGTATACGCCATGCCGCCGCAATTTACTCGTACTGCCGGTTGATTCTGCGCCTTCGCCGGGATGCAGGCCATACTGACTAAGACAGATAAAACCGCGAATTTTTTCACACGTCCTCCTCGAAAGGTGTGCACAACATTTTGAATTTGTGCGTGGAGCGAGGAGGGGTCGGGAGAGGGGCCCGCTGCACAGCCGGACCAATCTATTCAAAGCAATTAGGTACTACAACTGTCCTCAGGAACCTAAATTGTACAATGCTCAGTTCAGGATGAAACCTGTACCAAATGACTTAGCGGTTTTTTATGTGCGACAGTGCAAAACTATTTTTGAAAAGGATCCCACCCCTGAGGATCCAATAGTGAAGAACGCCCGTTGGAATCGAGGATAGTCAATCTGCGTTCGCCGGTGATCTCGCCGATTTCCGACAAGGGCACGCCGCGAAAAAGCCGGCCAACTTTTTTGGAATGTGCTGGCCGAACGGTGAAGAGAAGTTCATAGTCGTCGCCGCCGTGGAGTGCCGCACGCCGCATTTCTTGCAGTTTGAAGCTCCTGGCAAAGGCCATTCCCGGAATTGGTATGGCACTCTCCCTGACTTGTGCTCCTGCGTTGCTTGCTTCGCACAAGCGTGCCAGGTCTGAAGAGAGTCCGTCGGAGAGGTCCATCATTGCGGTCGCAATTCTGTCTTTGACGAGCCAGCGGCCAAGTTGGATTCGAGGCTCAGGATAGAAGTGCTTTTGCAGCAGAGCCTGGTTCGACGCGGCAGCCTTCTTATCCCGTTGGAGCAACCGCCATCCCAGCTCCGCTTCTCCCAAATGCCCGCTCACATAAATCTTGTCGCCCGGCCGCGCTCCCGATCGTAACGCTCCAACACTCCGTTCAACCTCGCCCACAACACTTATATTGATAAGAATTTTGTCCTGTCGCGTAGTATCTCCCCCTGCAAGAACGCAGCCGAGCTTGATCGCCGCTCTTCTCAATCCGTGCAGGAATTCGTCGAGCCATTTTCCACAGCAACTCTCTGGCAACGCCAAACTGAGCAGGAAGCAACGGGGCTCCGCCCCCATAGCCGCAAGATCGCTCACGGCTCGCGCCAGACATTTCCATCCCACTGCGTCTGGGGAATGAGTTTTCCTTAAGAAATGCGTTCCTTCCAGAAACCAGTCGCAGGTCAGGACTGTTTCGAACCCAGCGCGAGGCCTCCAAATCGCCGCATCATCTCCAATTCCCAGCCGAACGCCGGAATCGTCGCGCGCATGACGTTCAATAAAGCGTGCGGCGCTCTTAAATCGCCGGAGGAGTTCCGACTCTCCGCGGCTCCACCGCCCTTTTCCAGGGTTGGAGGTCTTTTTTCTCACGCCCAGAGTATAAACTCCCTCGACCTGCCCATTCGGACAGGTAGACAGGAATTCACAGCCTGTCCCAAAATTACCCAAATACACGGTTGACCCGGGTATCTACAAGATTTAATATGGAGACACTCGCGAACCGAATCTTACGGTTCCGTGCTAGTTCGTGCAATTCAACGCAGTTCTCGAAGTTCGAAGCGGGCCAGGGCAGAACGCCCGCGATTGAGAAAGAAATTTAAGGGCTGAGGGGCTCAGCAGTGATTAAAGGCAAGAACTATACATTCTTTGTCGCGTCCACTCCGGGAAATCTCCGGAAGCTGGTCGTGCCTGCCTACGCCCTCGTTGGCGTTGCCAGCTTAGCCATCGTAGGAATGTTGACCATTGTTATTGGCGTCGGCTCCTACTCGCGCATGTTATGGAAGGTTGGCAATTACAACGCGATGCGGCATGAGCTGGAAACCGTCAAACAGCACTCGCGTGACCTGCAAACCACCGTGAATGACACCAACCAGCGCCTGAACTCGCTGCAATCTCTCGCTACCGAAGTAGCCATGACGTATGGTGTGCTTCGCTATCACCCCGTAGCGTTCGATGTCACCGACAATCCGGTGACTCCTGAAGATGCTTTTGACCAATCGGTCGAGCAATACACCTTTTTGAAGAAGAACGCGGCAGCGATTGCCATCTCTGCCGGCGGCCTGCGGCTTCTACCCTCGTTCAGCTTTGCCGATTCGAGCTACACGCCTTCCGTTTGGCCAGTGCTTGGTCATGTCACGGATAGCTTCGGTGAACGCCTTGATCCGTTCAGCGGCGAAGGTGCGTTTCATACGGGTGTTGACGTTGCCTCTGACTATGGCGCGCCAGTCCATGCCACGGCCGATGGTGTCGTTACTGTCGTGGAAAACCATGCTGGCTATGGCCGCCTTGTTGTTGTGGATCATGGTTTTGGGATCACCACCTGGTATGCGCACCTGTCGGCGTTTGCCACGATTGCTGGTTCCCGCGTGAAGCGCGGCCAAGTTATCGGATATACGGGCATCAGCGGCCGCTCCACCGGCCCGCACGTTCATTACGAAGTCCGCATGAACAACGCGCCAATCAATCCTTCGCGCTATATGAAGTCCAGCCCCAGCGGCGACTGATCGTCTTTCAAGCTTATTGATGTTTGGCTGGAACTTTGGTTCCAGCCTTTTTGTTTTTGGGGGAGGATTTGAGATTCGATTCTTCCTGCATTTCCTTAGGCTCCATTTTGGGCGAGGTGAGCACTGTGCTCGAGGCGACCTTGCTCCAGGTCTCCGGCGTGAGCAGAAGAGCCAAACGCACAGACTTGCCTGTCCCGCGATCAAGCTTCGTTACTTCGATCGAGTTAAATAGCTGCACATAGGCTTCGCGTTCTGCAGGGTCCATCTTCTGCCGCAGCGCTGGATCATTCAATCCGCTTTGCGCCATCAGCGTGATTCCGTTCAGGAAATCGGCGAGCTGCCGCATTGTTGCTTCGTTAGGACATTCGCCTTCCAGCACCGTCTGAAAACCGGCTCCTTGCGGTTTTCCTGCGATCGAAATCCACAAAAGCTGGTTCAGTAGCTGCACAAGCTGTGGAGAACGAATCCCGCCCGGAGCTCGCGTGTCCAGAAGCGCGCCGATTGCCGCGTCCTGGCGAATCAGCGCAAACATCGGCGATCCGGCGAGCCGCTCAAATCGCTCCGTCCATTCCGCGTGCCCTGCATCGCGCCGTCCCGCTTCGATTTCCGCGTTCAGGTCAGCCGCGTCGCCAAATGCAATCCGTTTGTTGGAAAGAAACGCCGCGGAAACTGCGCGCCCTTGTATTCCGGGAGTGAGATGAAAAATCTGGCGGCCATTTCTTGTTTCGTTGTTTCCATTTTTTCGCAGATACGCTTCGATTTTCTTGCGGTCGAATTTTCCGTCGGCCAGAGCGAAATAGTGATTTTCCGCGCCTGAGTTCTGAACGGCAATTGCAACTCGGTCGAGATCCCTTTCGTAGTCAAACCCGGTTTCGCCGACAAATTGTTTGTATTCAGCATCAACATTTGCGCCGGCCTTCCAATTGGCGAGATTTCTTGGAATTGCTGTCTGCCTTAATTCTTCGAAGTCCAGGTAAATGACCGCGGAAGAGTCCGACGGTAGCGCTCGCAGTAAACTCTCGCGCGAGTTGCCGTTTCCGCCGAACCACTGTGCGTGAGCAAAGTAAATTCCGCTCGCAAGCGCGATTGCCACAAGAGTTGCTGCAATCAATTTTCGTTCGCGCATAGTTCTCCCTGAGAAACTCTATCTTACGTTATCTTCGATTTCGCAATGCCAACGCACTCTTCGGCATCAATATTCCAAACCCCTTCCTGTCCAGATATCAATCGTTATTAACAGGACGTCTTGCTTCGGGCTGGCGCACAGTTTTTGTTGTAGTGCATTGAAAATAAGCAGGTTAAGACGCCTTGAGAAGGGCATGGCCGATCGGCTTTTTCCACAGGTTCAGCCGAAGAGCGGTCATCCCGTTCTTCGCCCCCCTTGCAATTCTTATGCCCCTTCTGCTATTCTTACGCGGTTTGAGCGAAGCTGGCGTAGCTCAGCTGGTAGAGCATCTGATTTGTAATCAGAGGGTCGGGGGTTCAATTCCCTCCGCCAGCTCCACCAAACGGATTTTTTTGTGCCAGAATTCGTAGGGGATTGAGGCGCGGAGCGGATCCCGAAAGTCAAATTGAACGGGCTGGTGTCTTTTGACACGAGTCCGTTTTGTGTTTCCGCGCATCTCGGGCCTAAAGTTTTACGGGACACGATTTTAGCGTCCCAAGCAGTTTCTGGGACGGGTGGGTGAGTGGCTAAAACCAGCAGACTGTAAATCTGCCGCTCCTTGCGGGCTACGAAGGTTCGAATCCTTCCCCGTCCACCAGGCTCCTGGCGTTAAGCCGCAGCAGCGTTGCGGTCTTTGTTTGCAAGCCGCAGGGCAATCGCACGAAGCGATGTTCGATAGCGGTCTGAATTGCGACGGAAACGCCGCCAAGGCAAAGTGCGCCGCGATGCCCGTGGTTTGTTTCGGTGCAGTGGGGAATGGGTTTGGCCTGGGTAGCTCAGTTGGTAGAGCGCGTCCTTGGTAAGGACGAGGTCACCGGTTCAATCCCGGTCCCAGGCTCCAGTCTTGCAGCAGGCAGTGAGGTTCGGGGGAGTGATCGAGGGGTTTCCAGTAGCACCGGGCGGGGGTAACTCAACGGTAGAGTCTCACTCTTCCAAGGTGATGGTTGCGGGTTCAAATCCCGTCCCCCGCTCCAGAAAATTTCGGTAGCCGGTTGTTTGGATTTCGAAAGTTTTATCTGATTTGACGCGAGGGTAATGCAATGGCCAAGGAGAAATTCGAGCGCAGTAAGCCGCACGTGAACATTGGGACGATC
>JAFDVY010000047.1 GCA_018268785.1 Acidobacteriota bacterium
CGGCGTCCGTTTCCGACTACGTCGCAAAAACCTGGCCTATCGGCTACCGCAGTGCCGAGCACACCTACGATTCCGAAGGCACGTTCCTCAACGGAATTTCGGCCGACGACGAGCTGCCCGACGCCGGCGAACCTACGGGCGGCTACCTCTGGAAGAATTTCGCAATGCACGGAGTCACCTACCGCCACTACGGGGAATACATCGTCACCAAATGGTGCAACGCTGCCCCGGAAAACAAGAAACCAACCTGGGGACCGCCAAAAGTTGCGGGCGTAGTTTGCAACCGCACCGTAATCAAAAAAGCCGAGCCACTCGAAAAGAACGTCGGCGAACCGAAAGGCGGACCGAGCCCGTATCCCTGGGAAATTCCTATTATTGCAAAAAACATCGCCGCCGAATCCGAACTCCGCGGCCACTTCGATCCGCTTTATCCTGATTTTGAAGTCGCCTACCCCGATCAGCTTCGCGCCGACGAATTTCTGAATGAATTCAATCAATTCGTCGCCGCACGCAACTCCGGCAAAGACACGATGCCGCAATTTATTTTGCTGCGTCTTCCAGACGATCACACCGCGGGGCTAACCAAGAATCAGCCGCGGCCCGCCGCCAGCGTTGCCGACAACGACCTGGCTATCGGCCGGGTAATCGACGCTCTGTCCCACTCCTCCTACTGGGACGACACTGCCGTGCTAATCCTCGAAGACGACTCACAGGACGGCCCCGATCACGTCGATTCGCACCGCAGCCTCGCGCTCGTCATCAGCAAATACTCGCCTCTCCCACAAACGCAGGAATCCAATGCGATTCCCTTCGTGGACCACGCGTTCTACACCACCATCAACATGGTCCGCACCATCGAGTCGCTCCTCGGCGTTCCGCCCATGAACAGCAACGACGGTCGAGCAGCCGTCATGGCTCCGCTCTTCAGCGGGCCTGGCACACAACCGCCATTCGTTGCCGACTACAAAAATCGCGACAACGGCCTGATCTATGAAATGAACACGAAAGAATGGAAAGAAGGAGCGAATCTCGATTTCACGCACGCCGACGCAGTGGACACCGCGCTGCTCAATAAATTTCTCTGGCAGGATCGCATGGGCGACACACCCATGCCCGCGCCGCAACACAATGTGTTTCCGCCTGAGCCTGCGGCTTCCGCGGGCAAATCAAAGCGCCCAGCAAAACAATATGATCGTGACTGATTGTTTAGAAACTGAACGTTAGCTGCAAATCGACGCGGCGATTGTAAGAGCTGGACCCAAATGGCCCGCCCGCCAGGGCGTTGCTTTCGCCGAAAATCGGAGAGCTGATCACGCCCACCGGATTCGCCACATTCACACTATTAAAAATATTCCGCACGCCGACTGCAAGCGTAAGGCTGTATTTTTGTCCGGAGCTGTCGCCGCCAAACGGTCCGCCTCTGCCGTGGCCCCCGGGGCCCCGGCCAAATGTTCCGCCCGTCATCGGGCCGCCACCGGCATTGCTCGCTGTTTCCTTTTTCTTTCCGAAACCGAACGTCTTGCTCAAACGCATGTTCAGCGAGAAACGTGCCGGCGCAGTTCCGCAATTGATTGGCACCAGCGCGCCTGGATTCGCTTCGGTGCAATTGAAACTCACGTTGCTTGCCACCTTCGCCGAGGCCAGCGCGGTCTGCAATTGCGCAAACGTCGGCCGGTCGTTAAAAATCGAATCGCCGTTCAAATCCTGTCCAAGCGTCACGTTGAAAGGAGAACCCGAACTAGCAATCAAGAATGGACTCAGCCGGAATTGATACGGCATGGAAATGCTGCCGCCAAGAAAAATTCGATTGCGCACATCGAATGAGGCGCGCCCGTAGTCCTGTGCAACATTGTATTGATTCGTGGGGAAGCTGTTCGCGCCAGCCGCATCGCTGTTCGCGTAGCTCAGCGAGTAGTAACCGAAGAGCGAGATCTTCTGGCCAACACGCAGGCTTCCGTTGACGATCAACTGGTTTTGTTTGAACAGTCCCGCGCCTTCATACTGATAAATATTGTCGAGATTTCCAAACGGCCGCTCCGAAAGGTCCTTCGGATTGAATGTTGGACCAACCGGCGCGTTGATGTTGCGCACCAGCAAAGTGTGCACGCCGCGCGAGTTCAAATAAGTTACCGCAATGTTCGCCGACTTTGTAATTTGGCGCTCCAGCGTAACGCCGCCCTGCATGGTGTACGGCGTTTTCAGATTCGGATCCACCTGGTAGATTGTCGGCGAATTTGTCGAAGCGGCAAGTTCCGCGGCAGTCGGCAGATTCGGAAAGAAATCGGGGTTGGTGACGATGAATTGCTGCTGCGTCGTTCCATTCAAGCGCTGCGCTTGCAGCGAAAGATTTTGTGAGAAACGGTCATAGAAAATTCCCCAGCCGGCCCGCAACACGGTTTTCGGCTGGCCTTTCGATCCCGGATCGATCCCCCAGGCGAGACCGATGCGAGGAGCTACTTTTGTGGGATTGGCAATCTCATTCTGCGTTTCGATGCGCGCTCCGTAAGTAAACGAAATGTTCGATTTGATTTTCCATTCGTCCTGCGCGTAGAGCCCCAAATCCCAGTACGTGTTTTGCGCGGCGGGCTGGCCTTGCACGATCGTGAATTGCGTCGGCCCCAAACCGGTCGCGGCTCGCACCTGCGCCGCTGTCATTCCGTTGGCAATTCCCTTCTGCACGGTCTGATAGGCCTGCAGTCCCGTATATTGTGTGCAAGTTGGCGACCCTGTGGACGGATCGCACGGCGCAAGCGTCAGCGAGTCCACAGCCTGGGCGCCAAATGTGAAACTGCCGTTGAAGCCGGACTCTTGCACGTTCACGTCTTTTGTCGCACGCAATCGCACACCGAGCTTCAAGAAATGCTTTCCAGCAATGATGGAAGTGTAGTTTTGCAACTCGAAGCGGTCCTGCACGTCATCGTTGTTTCCCGAATAGCTCCCGCCGCCGGTGAATGCGCCGTTTACGTTGATCGTGGGCGTCAGGTCGAGTGGAGTTCCACGGCTCTCATCGCGGTGAAAGCCAAAACGTGTTTCGTTGATCGTTTTCGAATTGATGATTTGCGTGTCGGTGATATGAATGTGGTGCTCAGTCTCGAAATCGTTCGTCGCCTGGGTGGGCAAGTTAAACGTGCCAATACTGTTGTTCTGCTCGTTGTTGCGTTCGTACTGATAGCGCAGAGTCAGCGTGTTGTTCGGTGTCACCTGATAATCGAGGCGCGGAGAGAATTCCGTGCGCGTGCGCGGATTCGCCACGGAATCCGTGAACTGGATGGGATTCAGGTTGGCGTCGAGTGCCGGAGTATTGATGACGGAAAGCTCATTGATGTTTCTGCGGCTGAAATCGAGAAAGAAGGAAGCTTTCTTGCCGGCAGGACCACCGAAGTTGGCGCTGTAATACTGAGAATCGTAACCCGGAAGCGGCCCCGTTCCCTGGAACGGGTTGCGTGCATTAAGTCCCGCGGTGTTGCCATTGATCATGAACTGGCCGTGATATTTGTCGGTTCCAGGTTTGGTGAAGACTTCGATGCGTCCGTAGCCGAGACGATCGTATTCGGCGGAAAAGGGGTTCTGATTGACGCGAATTTCGCGAATGGAGGATTTCGGAGGCAGTGTTCCACCCGTAAAGCCATCGATGTAAATTTGTCCGCCATTGGGACCTGCGGAAGGGCCAGCGAGAGCCTGTAATTCGTCGGACAGTTCATCGGGGTCGTCCGAAAGTGCGTCGAGGTCTTTGCCTTTTAATACGACGGAGCTGGCGTTGCTGGAAGCTGTGACGTCTAGCTGCGTGCTTTCGTCCTGGACTTCAACTTTTTCCTTCTGCACGGCGATTTCGAGATGGACGTTGATGCTGGCCGGTTTGCTCGTTTCGATCGCAACATTGGGCTGAGCGAACGGCTCGAAACCCTTTGCGAAGACTTGCAGGGTGTATATTCCCGGCGGAAGAACCTTAAATTCGTACATGCCGTTTGCATTGGTTCGAGCAGCGTGCGGCTGGCCAGTCGCCGGAGCGGCAACGACGCGTGCCCCTGGCACGGCGGCGCCGGAAGGGTCAGTAACCAATCCGGTCAAAGCACTGGAAGCGTCCTGGGCGGCTGCGTTAGAAGCAATCGCGCCGCAAAACAGGAACAGAGTGCAGATAAACTTCGTCATTCGCTTGATCCCTACACTCATGTGCTCTTCATCTCATTTCTTTGACGTTTTGGATGTTGTTTTAGTTCACTGCGGTGTGGCGTCCCCACCACCACCGCCGCCGAGACTCCATGGGGAAAGAATCATGTCCGGCGTGGCTTTCGAAGAGACTTGCAGAATCGGCTCCACTCCACCGAGTAATGTAATAATCGTGCTCGGAGTGCTAGCCGAACCTTCCGTGGCGACAATCATGAGCGCATCGCCTTTGACGAAATCTGGAATCGTTGCGGCCGGCATGCGAGCAAGCATTTGCTGAAAATCGCCACGGCCCCCTCCTTGGCCTGGTCCTTGACCGGCGCCCATTCCAGCACCCGGTCCACTGCCGCCCGGTCCCATCCCTGTTCCATTACCGCCAACTGCCGTTCCGGTACCCGGCTTAGCTGCGGAGAGAGAGCTGGGGGCACCGTTCGGACCGACTGCTCCCCCCGCCGGGGCGTCCTTCAGGCGCGCTGCGATTCCTTGCGCAAGGAAAGGCTGTAACTTCCTCAGTTGCGAATCCCTGGTAACGTGCAACGTAACTGGCTGCTTGGTAGCCAGGTCCGTCACGGTGATCGTTCCAGTAGCTGAATCGCTGCTGACTAGAATTCCCGCAATGCTGCGAAAAGTTCCCGAAACAATTTCATTTGCTGAAAGTTCCCCACCGTCAGCGGTGCGTTGGCCACGGGCACGAAGCTGATCACCGGGTTTGATTTCATTGATGGGAGCGGGCTTTGCGTCGTCAAATTTTATGGAGTCGGGCGCATAGCGGCGCAAGATGGTTTGCTTGCTGGTATGGACGGTAACGTCTTTTTGTGCGCCTGCTGCGTTGGTGGAAATCGTGATTGTTCCCGTCGCCGCGTCCACGTTTTTCACCAAACCACCCACACTGTGCTGCGCCCATTCGGCGCGTTCGTGCGCTTGTTTGTCGGCGATGTCAGCCTGCTTCATAGCAATGACCGATGTGGCTTGCATGGACTTGCCGTCGCCGCCGGAAACGCCACGAACGAGAACGCGGTCTCCCGCTTTCAAATCCGCAAAAGTCAAAGGCGTGGCGTCTTTCAAGCTGGTTTGCCCGGGCTTGAGTTGCAGAAATTTTGTGGCGTCGCTTACAGACACGATGAGTTCCGCGCCAGCGTCTGTTTTTACGGTGATGGTCCGGTCGGAAAGTGCGGTGACGGTCCCGAGCGCTTTCGCTGTGGCTGGCATCAAGGCGCTTTGGCCAGAAGACGCTTGCGGATGGGCGGTGCTGGTGGCCGTGGCCACGAACAGAAACAGGAATCCATAGCAGCCTGCCCTAACCTTGCGATTCATGCACAGTTTCCCTCAGAGAGATTGGTTTCTGGTCCAAACGCGTGCGGGTCCATCCTACGCGCAGATTGGCAGTCTGCACTTTAGACGTTGGCAAAGGGCAAAAACGGTACAGGGTAAAGGCGAAAATGCCGGAGCTAAGTACCTTGTTTTCAAGGAGTTCTTCGGAGCGCTGGTGAGTGCCCGACTGGGCAATACCGCTCAGGGAACACAAGTCCTTTTCCAGAACGGGATAGGAGAAAATTGAGCAACGGAAATGACGGGAACGAAAACGCCGGGCAAGGCCGGACAGCAATGACACTCAAAATGGAATTAGAAGAGCGCCAGCAGGCAGCACTAGGAGAAGTAACACAGAGAAACTTTGCGCCACCGCGCGAGCGTCAACGCGCTTTTTTTGACTTTCCTGCATCCCGAACGGCATCGGCGTCCGTTCCGCCATTTTCAGCAAAGCAGCTCTACTTTACGGTGAGCCTTTACGGGATGTTGCTTGCTGGCGGCCTTTGGGCGACGATCAACGCGCTACACTGGTTTTGGCGCACGATACTCTAGGCAGATTTGTTTGTAGAGACTTGATCTTTCTCACTTCCAGCTCTGAATGCTATCCCTTTGGGAGTTCTCATGAAAAAGGTCCGATCCTTCGTCTCAGGGGTCTCTTCCTTCCATCAAAGAATCGTGAGCCGGATTCAATTTGTTCCTAAGCAGACGTACTGGGCGGCGAGTTTATTGACCTCGGCTCTAGCGCTTTAGCGCATTCCCGATTTCGACGAGGGTTCTTTAGCTTTCAACTCTTGAAAACGCCGCATTTCCTTTCTGGCTTTTTCCATCTGGCCCTGCTTTCGATAAATTTGGCTTAACAAGTAGTGCAAAGCAGCGCGATCGGCGTCCGCAGAAACGGCAATCTCTAATTCGTGCTGGGCATCGGCAAGGCGGTCGAGATTAAGCAGGGTCCTGCCAAGGATTTCGTGCGCGCGGATGTTTCGCGGCCCGATAGCGACCGCTTGCTGAAGAACCGGCAACGCTTCTTCGAAACGTCCCTGTTGATTCAAAAAGTCACCGAGGTCTATAAAAGGTTCAGGGGATTGGGTGGCAGCGGCACCCGACTGCCAAGAGATTGCGTCTTGAAACGCGGAGATCGCCTCTGCCGAACGGTTTAGCCCCGCGAAGCTGAGGCCCAAACCATCTCCAGCAAGCACGTTGCGAGGCCGCAGTTCGAGAGATTTCTGAAACGCCTGGATGGCTTCTTCAAAACGATTCTCGCCATATTTCGTGCGGCCCAGGTAATACCAGGACTCCGCGTCACTCGGCTCCTCTTGGACGGCGAGCGTGAGCCATTTGTCGGCGCTCGGGTAGTCCCCGAGAAGAATGTAATCGAGTGCGACAATCTTCAAATCAAAAGCAGAGGGACGCGCAAATTTCGCGCCCTCCGTAAATTCAGCCAGGGACGCGCGTATCTTGGCAGATCGCATCTCCTCGTTAACGGCGCGAGAAGGGACCTCTCCTGGAGCAGAATAGATCCCGCCTGACCGGGCCTGAGACTGGACCTGTCGAAAATAAATCAGTCCGAGAAGGAAATGCCCGGCGGCGCCGCTGGGATTCTTTGCAATGAATTCCCGCGTCAAAGTCTCGGCTTCATCAAATTCAGATTTCTCCGTCAACTCCCTGGCCTTGGCTAGAGCGGCTTCTTCGACCTGCGGTTTGGCGTCAGCGATGTGTGATGGGACGAAGCCCGGCCCGCTCGCGACTAGCAGTAGCGGCGAAGGGAACAGTATGGCTATGAAAAGAGCGTGGAATCGCATGTCCGGACGGCGAAACTAATTCTCAAGGCGAGGGAACAATCCCCTTTCCTTCCACCACAGTATAAATATGATCGACGGCAGGCGGAGCAACCTCCTGTTTCAGGCCGCTCGGCCAGTGAATTTCGATTTTGTCGATCTTGTCGGATTTCCCCAGGCCAAAATGTGGGCGTTGGTCGGAGTTTGAGCCATAACTGCCGCCGGAAAAAACATCGGCTCGCTGACGAATTGATCCCGTTGTAAGAAAAACTTTGGCGCCAATCGCATCGCGAGGACTCTTAGGCCCGCCGATCAGGTGGAAAGCGACCCAGTGGTTGTCGTTTTTCACGACGTTGCGCATCAGCGCGGGACTGGAATCCATCACGTTGATGACGACATCCATGCGCCCGTCATTGAACAAATCGCCGACGGCCGCTCCGCGTCCTGCAAGAAGCTCTGCCAGTCCACTTTCTGTAGCAGGAGGAACCTCGACGAATTTCTTGCCGTCGAGGTTTCGAAATAGCTGAGGACGCTGGAGCCAGGTTGTTCCCCAATCCTGCTGATCCACCGAAGGATAGACATGGCCGTTCGCAACAAAAAGATCGGTCAGGCCATCATTGTCAAAGTCGAGCGCCACGGTTCCCCAACCCAAAAACGGAATCGTCACATCCCCCAGGCCGGTCTTATAGGTTTTGTCCGTAAAATTTCCGTCGCCATCGTTCATATATAGAGTGTTGTAGTCGTCGGAAAATGAAGTCACATAAAAGTCCACTTTGCCGTCGCGGTTGAAATCGCCGACTGCGATGCCCATGGAGGCTTGTTCCCGGCCGTCCTCGCTCAAGGCAAAGCCGGAAAGGTAACTCACATCTTCAAACGTTCCGTTGTGGCGGTTTTTATAAAGATAATTTGGCGTGGAATCGTTTGCGACGAGCAGGTCTATCCATCCGTCGTCATCCACGTCGACAAACACGGAAGCAAGGCCATAATAGCCCGGCCGATCCGATACACCGGCTTTTTCGCTCACATCGGTAAACGTGCCATCGCCGTTGTTGTGGAAAAGATGATCGCGTTCGCCCTTTAAGCCGCGCGGACCGCACATGACGTTGATCCCACGGAACTGACACGCGCCTGGCGGAAGCCCTTCGCCGGGCGGGTGCGCAGGATCGTATTTCACATACCCGGGAACGAAGAGATCGAGCAACCCATCATGATCGTAGTCGCCCCAAGTCGGTCCCGCTGACCAGCCACCCAAAGCCACGCCCGCTTTTTCAGCAACATCGGTGAAGGTGCCGTCGTGGTTGTTGCGGTACAGGCGATTCTTGCCGTAGTTCGCTACGTAAATGTCCGGCCAGCCATCGTTATCGTAATCGCCGACGGCAACGCCAAAACCCCATCGTTCGTTGGCGACGCCGGCTTTGTCTGTTACGTCAGTAAAGGTGCCGTCGTGATTGTTATGAAAAAGCATGGCACGCGGCGCGGGTTCCTTGCCTAGCAGCGCGGGAATCGTCGAGCCATTCAGAACGTAAATGTCTAGCCAGCCATCGTTGTCATAATCGAGCAAGGCAACGCCTGAACCAGGAGTCTCGATGATCGTTGCCTTTTCGGGGCTGCCGGACTTGTACTTGAACTTCGTTAACCCTGCCTGCTTCGCAATGTCAACAAATACGACAGGAGCCCCGTCAACAAAACCGCCGGCGGTAATCGGCCGGGATTTGGCGTCCTTCATGGCGGGGTGAGCAGCTCCAGTGGAAACCCCGGAAGTTACATTCGGCTGCTGCTGTGCTGTGCCGGAATCGGCCGACTGCGCAAAAGCTGCGGGACCAAAGAACGGACCAAAGGAACACAAGACACCAACCAGTCCAAACACCAGGAAAGTTCGAATCGGAATACGGCAGACTCTCACTGTCGGAAACCCTTTGCGCTGGGATTTGCAGGGGGTTCGTCGACCTGAAGGAACTGATCGGCCGCAACGTCGCGGAGCGTTTGCACGATTCCGCTTGGCCAATGAATCTCGATGCCAGCAACTTTGGTATTCGCGCCCAATCCAAAATGCACGCGCTTGTCGCTAGAAGAGAGATAGCTCCCACCGGTCGTCACTGTGGCCATTTGCTGGCCATCCGCAGTCTTGATGCGCACCTCGGCGCCAATCGCGTCTCGATTGCTCTGATGGCCGACGAGTTTCAGTGTTAGCCAGTGATTCGTCGTTGAGGTTTCATTATGAAGAATATGCAGCCCGCCGTCATTCGTTGTAATCACCGCGTCCATTCGTCCATCGTTGTCAATATCGCCGATGGCCATGCCGCGCGCCACCCACGGGACCTGGAAAACGGCTCCCGATTGCGCTGATACATCTACAAATCCCTTTCCAGTATTTCGCGCAAGAATCATAGGTTCGCGGTATCGCAGATTGGGGGAAGTCAACTCGATGGTGTCGAGGTCATGTCCTTGGGCGATCAACAAATCTTTCCAGCCATCGTTGTCGTAGTCGATGAATCGCACCCCCCAGCCAGAGTGCAGCATAGTTATCTGTCCAACCCCTGAATTAATCGTCGCATAGGAGAAATTTCCATCCCCATCGTTTTTGTACAGGGCGTAGCGCTGGTTCGCAAGATTGGTGACCACGATTCCGGGTAATCCGGTGTTGTTGTAATCCGCGAAATCAACACCCATCCCCGCGTACGTTCGGCCGTCGCCATCGACAGCAACTTGCGAGAGCAACCCCACCTCTTCAAACGTTCCGTCGCCTTTATTGTGGTAAAGAAACTCGAACGTGGAATCGTTTGCGACGAAGAGATCGATCTTGCCATCGCGATCGTAGTCGGCGATGGCAATGCCCAAACCCTTCCCGGGCTTGCCCATCCCAATTTTCTCGGAAACTTCCGTAAAGTGGCCGTTGCCATCGTTGTGAAAAACGAGGGGAGCAATCGGCTTGAAATAGTCAGGATGGCAATACGCGCGGTAGCCTTCTTTGTGCTCACCGCACCAAACATCGTCAAAATCCCACTGCAGATAACGCAGAACAACTAAATCAAGCAGACCGTCGTTATCCAAATCCACCCAGATCGCGCTTGTCGACCATCCACTTCCGCCCACGCCGGCTTTTTGAGTCACGTCCGTGAACGTTCCGTCGCCGTTGTTGTGGTATAGCTTGTTGCCGCCATACGCTGTCACATATAGATCTTCGTATCCGTCATTGTCATAATCGCCGACGGCGACCCCCATTCCATAGCCAGCCCCCTGCAAACCGGCCTTTTCAGTTACGTCCTCAAAGGTTCCGTCCTTTTTTTGGTGATAGAGACGGTTCCAGTATTTTGGACCGTCCTTTTGCGGGATTGCACCTTTGGGCATTGGATCGGCGAGAGGCGCCCCGTTCACCACAAAAATGTCCAGAAGGCCGTCGTTGTCATAGTCGAACAGCGCGATCCCCGGAGCCATGGTCTCCAAGAGATACTTTCGAGTTGTGCGCGACGCCTGGTACTGAAAATTGATTCCGCTTGCCGCAGTTGTGTCGACGAATTTACCAGGATGATTGACAGGAACATTTGCGGCCGGAGGTTTCTCTTGGGCGCGCACTTTGTCAAACGAGACAACGGCGGCAAATGCAACAAACGTCGCGCATACAAGGGCGGCTCGACACATCCCATCGGTCAGTTTGCTTTTGCGTGTCAATTCCTGCCGCCAGAGGGTCCAGAGCACAATCACTTATTAGAAGACGCGGCCCGCCAACGAAACGTTGCTACGCCGCTCGGTGGCATCTTGTAGGACGCAAACTGCCCTCTCCACGCAATGTTGAAGGGCTGAGGGCTTCCGCTGCTGTTGAGAACGACCAAAACAATCGTACCATCTGGATTCTCAAAGGCGACATCTTCCAGGCTACCCTGTTCAAAGGAATTAGAAGCGATTCGCCGCGCTCCTGGTGTTAGGAATTTGCTGACGTGCGCCAACGCCGTGAAATCCACCGTGGGGACGACTTGTGCCGGAGAAGAAGAATGGTTGACCGTCACTACGCCACGGCAATTTGTACAACCACCGAGAAAGGGTTCGTGATTTTGGTCTAGCGCGAGATTCCACAACACAACGCTCATCGCCCAGTTACGCGTCGAATTGATGATCAATCTCACCTGCTGTTCGAGCAGGTTGCCTTTTTGCCAATCACCGCCGGAACATTCCGTCATCCAAATTCCCTTGTCCGGGAAGCGGTCATGCAGTTCAGACTGGGCAGTCGGCGTGCCTCCGTAACAGTGGGTCGCCGCGCCCGTGGCAAACGCCGCAGCTTTCGAATCGTTCAGCACCTGAATTGGATAATCAATCAAATCCCAATTGTGATCGAACACGAGAACTTTCGTAGTCAGTCCAGCCTCGCGCAAAGCCGGGCCCAGGCTGTCCCGTAAGAAATTCGCCTGCTCGATTGCCGTCATGTCCATCCCCGGGTAGTTTCCAGGAACATTGAGCGGCTCGTTCTGCATGGTGATGGCGTAGATCGGAATGCCGGCGTCTCTATATGCAACGATGTACTTCACAAAATATTTCGCGAACGCAGGATAGGCTTCCGGCAAAAGCGCGCCGCGAATCAGCGATTGCGAGGTCTTCATCCATCCGGGAGGACTCCAGGGCGTTGCGATGATTTTAAGATTGGGATTGATCGCCAGCGCTTCCTTCAGGATCGGGATAATGTAAGCTTTGTCGTGGTCGATGGAAAATTTTGCGAGTGCGAGGTCCTTCTCTCCGAGCGCGACGTCGTCGTAACTGTAATCGGACAACGCAAAATCGCTCGCTCCCATCGGTTGCCGCAAAACGCTCAGTCCAATTCCCTTCTGCGAATCAAACAACATCTCCAGAGCCGCTTTTCGTTGCTCCGCTGTAAGCTTGTGGTCGAATAACCACGCGGAAGAGTCTGTCAGGGAGGCGCCGAATCCCTCGATATGCTGATACTTCACGGATTCGTCCAGGCGGATCGTCAATGCCGCGGTTTGCGCGGTCCCAAAATGCAATGGCGGTTTGCTCGCAAGCGCCGGGGACTGGTTTTCAACGGATTCAATCACTTCGATCTGGACTCCCGGTTGCTGAGGAGCGGCATTCACGGAGGTGGCCGGGAAAGCGGCGGCGAAGCCAAGAAGCAAGAGTCGAACGAGTTTCGAGTAGTTCATGACCCATCCATCCCGTAAAAAAGATTGCGTTACTGAGGATTCGTTCCCTTTTCTGACGGCTGTGCGACTTCCGGATCCTGCTGCACCTTGAACTTTTTCAACTGCTCTTGCGATTTCTCCGCTTCTTCATTTTTGAGCCGCTGAAAATTCGCGATCGCCTGTTGCGCTTCCTGCATGCGGTGCAACCGGCGGTAGACAATACCGAGCTGAAACCAAGCCTGCTGCAGCACTTCGGGATCCGTTTCCGTGGAACTTGCTTGCTGCATATGCTTAAGGGCATTCTCATCTTGTCCCAACAGCATTTCCGCGCGGCCCAGGTTGTAATCAGCATGCCGCAATCCGGGTTTCTGCCGGAGCGCTTCTTCTATCAATTGTTTTGCTCTTGCGCCATCTGCGCGCTCAATCGCGAGGACCCCCAGTTTGTATCTGGCGAGGACATTGTGCGGATCAATCTCCAGCTCCTTTTCAAAGGCCGCTTCCGCCTCTTGCGGCTTGCCGGCATTTCGAAACTCGGAGCCAAGTTCTTCGTGTAGGCCCGGTTGCGTCGGCGCCAGCTTGATTGCCTCCTGATACTCGGCAATCGCATCCAGATGCCGCTCGGCGTCGGCATTCGCCTGCGCCAACACCTGGCGCACGCGCCAGGACTTTGGGTCCACTTCGAACATTTTCTGATAACTGTTCTTGGATACGAGCAGGTGCGCCTGCCCGCGATGATACAAAATGTCTACATTATCCGGCGCAAGGCTCGCCGCCTTGTCGAGCGCCGCGGCAGCCTCTTCGGGGCGATCCATGGCCAGTTCGATGACGCCCTGCCACATCCAGGCCGGCGCATCTTTTGGATATGCCGCCGTTTCTTTACGCACAGTCGAAAGCGCTTGGTCAAATTGATTTAGCTTGTACCGGGCAACGGCCAGAAAAAGATTTGCGCCGTGCAAGTGCGGCTTGAGGGTGAGTGCTTTTTCGAAGCTGGCAATAGCCTCGTCGAGTCGGCCTTGTTCCTCGCGAACAAGGCCGAGGTTGAAATGCGCTTCGGCAAATGATGGCGCTGCCTTCACAACCTCCGTGAATTCGTCACCGGCAGTCTGCAAATCCCCCGCTCGCATTGCCTGCGAAGCTTCGCGGAATTTCGCAGCGGTTTGGGACTCGACCTGCGCATGAGCTAACGGAATCGCGCACAGCACAAGCATCACCAGGGACAAGCCCAAGAAGAAAACACGGCTTCCCCTTATGTGAGACTTTCCGTTCACGATGAGAGTCTATACCGTGTCTTGAAGATGCGCGAATCGCTGGCCGAGCGCAATCCTCCTGCGGAGAACATCCGCAGCGAGGATTGTGCCGCCACTCTATCGGTTTCGCTAGAACTGATACCGCAAAGTAATCTGAATCTGCCGAGCCGCATTCAGTACGCTGTGACTTCCGCCACCTGGCACACCGAACGTGGCGCTGGTGGGATTGCCGTCGATTCCACCAAACACATGGCGATTGAACGCGTTTGGAATGTCCAGTTTGAAAATGATGTTCTGGCTTTCCGTGATGTACGTGCGTTTTAGGATCGCAAAGTCCTCGTTGATGTAACCTGGGCTGCGTATATCGCTGAACGCCACTGGCAGGTTCCCGAAGACGTAACCTTGCTGCGCAACCAGAGCTGCGGATGCGTTCGGATCGAGCAGAGCTGCGCAATTGAAGAAGTTGTTTGTGCTATTGGCAATGAATGTCCCATCCGGGTTCTCGTGGCACCCGCTGTTCGCTCCAAAGCCATTGAACGACCATGCATTCGGACTGATCAGCGGCACACCTGGAAGTCTGCTGAATCGATAGTTTCCGCCGGTAAAGTTAGGAGAGGTCGCAAACTCGTTGATGACGAGCGGAGAGCCGTTCTGATAGCGATGAACACCGCTCACCTGCCATCCACCGAGAACCTTGCTGGCCACTCCGTGATTGAAATACTTCTTTCCAGGGCCAGCCGGAAGTTCATAGAGGTAGCTAAGCACGAAAGTGTGCGGGATGTCCTGGAAGCTTACGCTCTTTTCGGCTTTTAGATTGTAGGGATTCTGAGCGCCGAAAACGTTGGAGTTAAATCCGGTGAACGTCGGAAAGCTGCTGTCGGCATTAGTTAGCGTTTTCGAATAGGTATAGGAAGCGAGGATATTCAGTCCGTTGCGGAAACGCCGTTCGAGTTTTGCCTGAAGCGCGTTGTAGGTGGATTGTCCGATGTTTTCCAGGCAGCAATTGGTGCCGATGCTCTGGAAATTGGGATGCGGCCGCAACAACTGCCCAACGAGGTCGTTTCCCGTCCCTGCATAAAGCGGCTCAAACCAGGACGGGACCGTCACGCCCAAGCTTGCCAAAGTAGCTTGCCCAGCAGGGCTCGTAACAGAATCGTTTAACTTGGTTCCCAGGGAAAGAAATTGAGGATTAATGGTGTTTACTTGCGCGAGGTTTGAATGGAGCCGCGTGGAATGTGATCCAACATAGGCGACGCTCAGAATGAGGTCAGTTGCCAACTGATGTTGCGCCTCAAGGCTCCAGTTTTGGACCATTCCAGGCCTCCCGTAATCGGGCGCCACATAATCCGGGAAGCCGCCGTTTTTCAAGGTCGGATCCTGGGCATTGGATGGAAGCGGGAAGCTCGGGAATCCCTGATCGAGTGATTGAACGGGAGTGAATTTGTCCGGCGACTTAAAGTCGGGAGTCGCAGAAGTGCCACTCGTGAGACTGTTTCCGAAATCCGAGTAGGTCAGCGCGGCATAATAGATGCTATACCCGCCGCGCAACACCGTATTGTCCAACAACCCGAAAAGCTTCGAAGGCGCGTAGGCAAAGCCGACGCGAGGCCCAACGTTCTTGTAATACGTATCAGCGCCAGTGGCCTTGTTCCCATAAATCATGGCGCCAAGTGTTCCCGGCGTTCCGGGGTTGTTGGCGGTCAAGTCCAGGACAGACTGCGCACCGTGGGCCTCGTGCCGCGGGGTTTCCACTTCGTAGCGCAAGCCAAGATTCAACGTCAAGTTCTTTCGAAACTTGAAATCGTCCTGAACATAACCGGCATAGTAATTCGAGTTCCAGCGCGGAAACACAGAGTTTATCTGCAAACTCGCCTCTTGGGGAACGCCCAGCAGGAAACTGGCAAATGGATCGCCCGTCAGCGCATTATTCGGAGTATAGGCTGTCTGAAAATTTTGGAATGTGTAAGCAGGAGATTGATTCGCCTGGCTCAGCCTGGAAAACTGGAAGGATCGCCAATCGAATCCAAAATTGAGCGTGTGGCGGCCCTTCACCCATGAAAAGCTGTCGGCAACAATGAGCCCAT
Organism: Acidobacteriota bacterium; assembly: GCA_018268785.1. Lineage (GTDB taxonomy): Bacteria > Acidobacteriota > Terriglobia > Acidiferrales > UBA7541 > Acidiferrum. The sequence goes on from JAFDVY010000047.1 coordinate 15,705, forward strand.
TGGGCAAGTTACCATCGTCGTTAGCTGTGCTGAATCCCTGATAACCAATGGAAAGCGGGCTGCCCTGAAAAGTGAATTGCGGAAAGACAGGGCCTTTGGCGCCGGTAATGCCAAGGACAGAATTCCACTCCTGCCCCGTAACACTTTCTCCCTTGCTGAAATTGTTGAGCCTATTCAGGCCTATATTCAAGTGATTGAACATGGTGCCGCTGATGGTACGGTCCCAACCGAAGCGGGTGTAATGCGTAAAGTTGGAATTGAAAAAATTCGGATCCAGAGGCGGAGGAAGAGCCGGCGTCCCATTCAAAACTTCCTGATCTCGGCTGCTATAAGAGAAGAAAAACTTGTTGTTGGTGCCCCAGTTCTGATCAATCCGGAAAGTCATGGTCGTGTCACGGATGGGCTTGCTCGCTGTGAACAGAAAGTTGTTGACGAGTCCGTTTAACTGACCTGGAAGGTTGGGATGAACGGTCAGAAAACTTAAGACCTTTTGTGCGACGGGACTGAGCGTGGTGATTTTATTGCCGGGGAATGCCGTGCGACATTGGACGCCGCCAACGGTTTGAGTCGTAGACGGGTCAAAAATTTGGCCGGCCAAAATCGGAGAGCCGTCGCAGGGATTGATCGCCCCTGTCGGAGCGCCGAGAAGAGCGGAAAAATCCCCGGTGCGTTCCGCGTCGGTTGGCAAAGTTGTGACATTGGACGTGCCCTGATTATTGCGATACTGCTCCCAAGAAAAGAAAAAGAATGTTTTGTTGCGACCGTTGTAAAGCTTGGGCACCCACACTGGGCCGCCCAGGCTGCCGCCAAAGTCATTTTGATGATCGCGAGGTTTTGGCGCTCCGTTAAGATTGTTGGTCCAGGAATTGGCATCCAGCTTATCGTTGCGCAGAAGATCAAAAGCCGTTCCATGAAAGGAATTTGTGCCTGATGTTGTTGAGAAGCTTTGAACGCCACCAGAAGTCCGGCCGAAAGCCGCTGAGTACGTCGAGGTCGAAACCTTAAATTCGCTGATCGCTTCCACGGACGGAGCATTTTGGTCGAAGGCAGAGCCGCTGTCAGGCCGGGCGGTGCTTGCACCATCGAGTAGCACTTCGGTGCTGAAATTTTGCCCGCCGGCGATTTTCGATTCAAAAATACCGGAAGAGGACGAATCGCTGTTTGTGCCAGGGCCGGCCGTACCTGGCGTCAAGAACACGAATGACTGCACCGAACGCAGGAAACTCTGTCCATTTGCATTCAGCGCCAGAGGCAGTTCCTGGATTTGGCGGGTGCTGACGACCGTGCCGAGCTCCGAGTTTTCCGTCTGCAGCGATGGCGCGTCCGCCACGACCGTCAGGGTTTGCGTTATCTCTCCAGGCTCCAATGTATATTCGAGTGATGAAGTCGAGTTGACCTGTACGACCACCGCCGTCTTTTCGGCGGTTTTGAATCCCTGAGCGGTAACAGTGACGCGGTAAATGCCGATGCGAACGTCACCAATGCGGAAGCCGCCGGTCGGGCCGGAAATCCCTGTGTACACGGTCCCAGTTTGCTCACCCTTCGCCGTGACCTGAGCGCCTTCGACGACGCCACCGCTTGAATCCAAAATCGTACCCGCAATTGCGCCGCGATCCGACTGGGCACGCGACACACACGTCAAACCAAGGCAAAACATCCCAAGCAGAATGAAACGGAAAAACAAGGACTTCGATTGCATCACGCCTCCTGGCCAATCGCAACGCGACGCGGCACGCGTCGCACCTTGCTTTGCACCAAGCCAAGTCGACCATACGTCTTGCGATTGCCTTTTCCCGAATTCCGGGCAGACGCTGGGTCTGCGCGGATCCCTCATACCGGTGCTGCGACGAGATTAGCCGTTGCACCGGGCACTGCACCCCATTTTCGGCTACTTTGGGCTATCGAAGTTATGGTTGTCAAGAAGAAAAAGTTCGAATACGCTTCAGACAATCGATTGTCTAAGGCATTTTGCGCGATTTTGCGCGTTTCCTTGAGCTGAATGTAAGTAATTTCACTCATCGAAGCCCAGGGACTAGGAAGACCACACGATTGTGAGCTATCTTGGATCACACTGAAAATAGACCGGATGCGGTTCGGAACGAAGGCGACTCCGAGGAGCCAGTGAGCCAAAAGAAGGACAAGAAGCGACCGGAAAAGCCGGCGAGCCTGAAGATTCTTGCCGATTACCTGGGGCTCTGCCCGGCGACTGTCTCTCTAGTCCTTAACAACGTTCCTGGCCGATCCATACCGCAGGAGACCCGGGAACGGGTGCGTGCCGCGGCGCACAAGTTTAACTACCAACCAAGCCTGCTCGCTCGTTCTTTGCGAAAGCAACGCACGTTCACAATCGGCGTTCTCGTTCCCGAATTGAGCGACGGTTATCACACAATGGTCATGGGTGGCGTTGGTGATCACTTGATGCAAGAAGGTTATTTCTATTTCAGCGCCCACCATCGGCACAAACCGGACTTAGTGGAAGAATATCCTCGGCTCCTTATTGGACGCGGCGCCGAGGGGATCATTGCGATCGATACGGCACTCGATCACAAACTTTCCGTTCCAGTTGTCGCTGTCGCCGGCCACAAAAAAATCCCGGGCGTCACAAATGTCGCCCTGGATCACCGTCATGCCGCGGAATTGGCCCTGCGCCACCTGCACCAACTCGGTCATCGCCACATCGCTTTCATGCGTGGGCAGCCTTTCAGTTCTGACTCTGATGATCGATGGCGGAGCATCGTGGCCGTCGCCCGCCAACTTGGAATCGAAATCCGTTCCGAGCTGACCATTCAGCTTGAAAAAGATTTGACATCCCCTGAGCTCGGGTACCCCGTTGTGCAGCAGCTTCTGCAACTAAAGAGAAAGTTCACTGCTCTGATGTCGTTTAACGACATTGCCGCTATAGGAGCGATTCGTGCTCTGCGCGACGCCAATCTTCTTGTTCCTGAGGACGTTTCCGTTGTGGGTTTCGACGACATCAAAGCCGCGGCTTATCACAACCCCAGCCTCACGACGATTCGCCAGCCATTGCACGATATGGGGCAAAGCGCGGCGCGCATCTTGCTACAGCGAATTCAAGGCTTTAAAGATTACCCGAAGGAACACGCTGTGCCTCCCCAACTGATCATTCGCGAATCCACTGCGCCCGCCAGTAATCGCCGCTAGATCCCCGATCCGGTTGTCACTCGCGCTTGCTAAGAATTGGAAATAGGAACCGGATTTGGCTATTGCCGCCTTTTGCCCGCCTTGTTCTTCTGCCACCTCCGTCGGGTCGGGCCAAAAAGATGTGGCGGAAGCGTGTGGGAGTCGAACCCACCTTTCGATCCGCGAAGGACCGAAACGCCGGCTTTGAAGGCCGGGAAGGTCACCGGACCAAATTCGCCTCCGCGAAGAGTATAGCGGGAATGTTGCGGCTACAAAAATGAGTGAGGATGGTTGGGATCAACGAGCGCAGCCAGGAGTGACTATGCTACCGATGCGGGAACTTTGCAGCTACAAATTGCGCGGGGACGATTCGATCGAAGAGTGGAGCCCCTTGCAGGGTAACAAAATGGTTGTACCAACGGCGTATTCGGCGAGAAAGATGTAGTTTGTGGCCCCAACTAGGCGCGGACGGGTTCGAGGGAGGCTTGGGCGTGTTTGGTGCGGAGGAGGGCGGCGACGAGGTCGTACAGCTTGGGAGCGGTGCAGACTTCATAGTAGACGTGGGTGGACGGTGCACCGATTTTTCCGTCGGAAGAGAGTTCGCGCGCCAGGCCTTTGCGGAGTACGAGGAGTTCCACGGATTCGCCCATGGGAACTTCGCCGTAATAGAGCGTAACGGTTTCCTTGCCCCACGGCAGATCGAGCTTCGTTTCAATGCACTCGAGAGAAATCTCGTCGTAGAGCTTCAAAAAGCCCTCTTCGTTCAACTCGATGCCATTGCGATTGTAGCGAACCAGAAATTCGTCGAGTTCTTCCGCGGACGCACCGACCATCGTTTGCAAAAACTGGAACAACCCGAAGTGGGATTTCTGTTTTTCCAGCATGCGGCGCGCGAGTTTGGCGCAGCCCGAAAGGCGATCGGAAAGATTGAGCGCTTTGGAAATCATCACGCGCGACTCACCGTCGGTCCAGTACGTGGGCGCTTCGCCCTGATGCGCTACGCCGAGCCCCAGTTCGAGCGCGGGAAGATTTGTGGTGGTTGCGCTGTCGTTGTAAGAGTTGCAGACGTTCAGGATTTGACGAGCCAGAACGCAGGCTTTTGCAACGGAGCGCGCATAAGTGCGGCTCGATTCGGTTTCGAAAATCGCAAGAATGATGGCGTCGCCCTCGATGAATACCTTTTTCGCGCCGTAACGGTCCAGGAGTTTTTTCACCGGCTCGTGCAGGTTCAGGCTGAAGTGCGAAGCCGGGCTCAGGCCGCGCGCGAGCAAATCCTGCGTCATTTTTGTGGAGCCGCGAACGTCGGCCTTGATGATGACGTGGCTGACGACGGGGTCGTTCTTCGTTTTCGCCTCTTCAGGCAGAACACATTCGTACAGGCGGTTATTTAAGCGTGAGAGATCGCGGGCCTGCTCCGTTTCGATAAGCGACACGCGATCAATGCAAGCCGCGAGATGCTCCGCATCCCGAAGTTCTCGGCGCAAGCGGAAGAAATCGTTGGCAAAGCGGAGAACGAAACCCTGCATTTCATCGCGCGAATAGCGTCGAATTTTTCTGGAAAGCTCGTCGAGCGGTTTTTCGGAAAGCCGCTTTGCAGGAACCTGTTTGAGCACTTGCTCGACCCGCTTGAGCTCGTCCTTCGAGACGAGCGCCTTGCGCAACTGCTGCAAGTGAACCGGTGGGTGGTACGTGGACGCGATAGCGCGAATTTCGTAGCTGGCGATAACGTGATAGAGAACGTCCTCTTTTTCAAGACGGTCGAGCAATTGCGTAAGCAGGAGGGCCCGCTCGGGCTGCGTGGATTCGGGTTCCGCACCGGGATCGAAGAGCTTTTTCGCATTTTCCGGATCGTTCAGGTAATCGCCGAGCTTGCCTTTGTAATCTTTGTGAAAGTAATCGAGCTTCTGCTTGGCTGCTTCCAACTCGGGGCCGTATTCCTCGAGCTTCAATTGCTGATGTTTCAGCCGCAATTCAATGTCGTTCAGGGAAGCTTTTATGTCCGCTGGATCTGCAGGAGCGCGGAAGCGGTTGAGAAAACTGTCGCTGCGGTCAAGCCGTTTGCGCAGGGTTTCCTTCTGCTCTTCCAGGCGCGCGATCTCGTCGCGCATGGTCTGGGCTTCCGCCATCGCGCCAGAATAGGCTTTCTCGGCTTCCAGGAAAGCAGGCTCGTGCGGAACGACAACACCGGCATGACTCAAAAATTCCTGGAAGAGCGCATCCATCGCTTCAAAGCGATCCGGGTCGCGCGCATAGTTCCCCAGCAGAACGTAGTGCTCGAGAAAATAGGTGTCGTCTTTTCCGCCGTCAAGGAAGATCAGGCGGTTTTTCAGAAGATCGTAAAGCGGAGTAAATTCATCGCCAAAGAGAGCCTTGCGCGCCTTTGCGATGACGTTTTCTTCGACGTCGATCCAGCTTTGTGCGAGCTGCTGACCAACGGCGCGAATCACCCCGCGACGGTGTGACTGCAACTCCGAGAGGCGCGCCTTGATGACGTGAGCTTGCTGGCTGCGTTCAAAATGCTCGCCGCGCTGCCGAATCCACTCCTTGCCTTCCTGAATCAAGTTGGCAAATTGGCTGCCTAATTCTGTGGTGAAGAATTTCAGCAAAGCGACGCGGAACAACAAGTCCATTTCGATGTTCTTGTTGTATTTCGCGGTGGTAAGCGCGCTGTTCAAAACGTCAGCGAGCAATTTGCGAAACGCGGGTCCGTCGAGAGCTTTTGCGGTTCGGAGCTCGATGCCGGGAAGATATGTTTTGCTGGCGTTCTGGCGAATGAGATCGAAAATGTAATCGCGCGAGAGCTGCAGGAACCGCGGGCTGAGAAAAACGTCGTGATGAATGTTGTCAATGCCGATGGCGAGCGAGCTCATCGGCAGGGTGAGGCTGTAGCTGCCAAGCTCGATGCGAGGCGTTTCCGTGGTCGCGGATGTAAATAGCGATTCGCTGGGCATTACGGCGCCCGTAGGGGCTTTAGCCAACGTAGCAGCAGGAACCGAGCGCGGCAACAGAACCGGAGTTTAGGGGTAGCCAGAGAGTAAGCCCCACTAAGAGGCTAAAGATTCAGGAGGTTACGGTGATACGGCGGGCGTCTCCACCGGCGTGTTCGAGGCGGATTTTGATTTGTGGCCAGGGCGAGGGGAGGGGGAAGCGTTCGGACCATTCAAGAATCACGATTGCTGGTTTTGAAAAAAGGTCTTCCATTCCAAGCGTTTCGAAATCGTGAAATTTTTCAATGCGATAAAGATCACCGTGGAAGACCTTTTGCGCCGAGTTTTCCGTACCGTAGACGTGGAGAAGAGTAAACGTGGGGCTAGTCACGTCTTCTTCTGGAGCCGCGCCGAGACCGCTGACGATTCCTTTGGTAAGCGTGGTTTTGCCGCTGCCGAGATCGCCGGAAAGAAGAATCATGAGCGGCGCTTTCAGTCGCGCGGCGAATCCCCTGCCCCAGGCAATCGTTTCTTCGGCGGAGTGCGTGAGAAGTTCTTCAGGCAAGGAAACCGATCTCCTCTAACAATTTGTGGCGCGCGAGAGGGATCACGGACGCGACGGCACTGGCAAGCTGGCCGCTGGGATCTTGCCAGTCCGACATTTGCGTAGCCGCCGAGCCGTGGAGATACGCACCGAGGGCCAGAACTCGGAGCCAATCGCGCGTGCCAAACTGCGCAGTAAGCGCCGCGAGCACGCCGGTGAGGACATCTCCGGAACCGCCCTTGGCAAGCTCGGGACCTCCCGTTGTGTTGACGAATACGCGGCCATCCGGAGCCGCAAGCACCGTGTGAAAACCCTTGAGCAAAACGTGCGCGTTGGCGCGTTTGGCAGCTTCGGTAGCGATTCGCAAGCGATCGGACTGGATTTCGCCGCTTGTTACGCCCAACAGTCGCGCCATTTCACCCGGATGGGGAGTAATCGCAAGAAATTCAGACTCGCGTTCGCGGAGTTGATGCAGATCGCCCGCAAAGGCGTTAAGGCCATCGGCGTCAAGAATTACAGGCACAGCCGTTTCGCGGACCAGTTGGCGAATGGCCCGTTGCGTTTCAGGATGCGTGCCGAGACCGGGTCCGATGGCAACGGCTGTTTTCCCTTCGTGGAGTTTTTTCAGAAGAGCAGGACGTGCCGCAAAATCCGCAATGGTTCCTTCGCCGGTAGAAGGCAGAGGCTCGGTCATGTACTCCGGATGCGCCGAAGCGATAGTGCCGTGCACGACGTCGGGGCAAGCAACCGTCGTCAGACCCGCACCGGAACAAAGCGAGGCGAATCCAGAGAGAACCGCGGCGCCGGATTTTCCAATTGAGCCCCCGACCACGAGTACATGGCCAAAATTGCCTTTGTGCGAATCTGCTGTGCGAATCAATGGGAGAGATGCAAATTCGTCGGCACCGGCCCAGCGTAGCGAACCTTTTCCTGCGTCTTCGATGAATGAGAGCGGAGAACCGATCTGCTTGACGATTAGTTCGCCGCAGCAAGGCGCATCGCGTGAAATCAGCTGGCCGATTTTCGGCGCGGTAAAGGTGATTGTTTTGTGCGCGTGAAGAACTGGGCCAGTGGCGGATTCTCCATCGGAAAACAGGCCGGAGGGCGTGTCTACCGCGATAATGAGGCCAGGGCGTGGCGAAGTGGCGTTGGCGGAACGTTGATTGAGCGCTTCGATTACTTTTGCTGCTGGGCCAGTGACTGGACCGCGAAGCCCCGTTCCGAAAATGGCATCCACGATGACGTGTGCGTTTTCGATTTTCGGCAAATGCTCGCACAGATTCTCTTCACTGTGCACGATGTGCGTCACACCGAAAGCTTCCCGCCAGCTTTTGTAATTTTCGGCCGCGTCGCCTCGCAAATCCTGTGGCGCGCCGAACAGATACACTTTGATTTCAAAAGTAAGCTGATCTCCAAGCAACTGGCGGGCAACGACGAATCCATCGCCACCGTTGTTGCCCTTACCGCAAAGGACGGCCACGCGGCGCGTGCGTTCCAGTCCATCCTGGGCGCAAACACTGCGAATGTAGTCGGCGACGTGGCGACCTGCGTTTTCCATCAATTGCAGGCCGGAAATACCGTGGCGTTCAATGGTGAGCCGGTCGACCTCTCTCATTTCGGCTGCGGTGAGTGCTTTCATGGGGTGCGAAGTGCGGAAAACTACAACATCCAGCCGCCGCTGACGTTGACGACCTGCCCGGTGACATATTCGGCTTCTTCGGACGCAAAAAAGGAGACCGCCGCAGCGACATCTTCCACCGTGGGCGGACGGCCAATGGGAAAGCGCGCGTCTTTCATGCGGCGCGCTTCATTGAGGCTCAAATCCTTCTCATCAATACTCGAAGGATTCACGACGTTAACCGTGATTCCGTTTTTCGCTTCTTCCAGCGCAAGCGAACGAGAGAGCGCAACGACGGCGGCTTTTGCCGATGCGTACGCAGAAATCTTTGCCTGGCCAAACGCGCGCTCCGCCCCCACCGCGCCCAAATTGACGATACGGCCCCAGCGGCCTTTGCGCATGTGCGGCAAGGCTGCGCGGCTCATGTAGACGACGCTCATCAGATTCGACGAAAAAATGTTTTGCCAGTCATCAAGCGAACCTTCGGCAAGAGTGCCCCAGCGAAAATCGCCCACGTTGTTGACCAAAACATCCAACCGCCCGAAGC
>JAFDVY010000048.1 GCA_018268785.1 Acidobacteriota bacterium
GAATACTACAAACCGGATGTGGAGCAATCCAAAACACTCTTGCGCGATGGCGGTCACTTCCAGGTCTTCTTGCGTTTCAAACGCAAAAAGGTGATTACCGTTGTCTTGAACACGACGCACGACGTCCGGTATTTTCGCGATTCGCCGTCGCGCGCGCATAGCCGGAGCAGCGCAATCAAAATCGCGCAAGTTGAAAACGCAGGGAAAAATGACGAAACGGAAAAAACCGTGGGCGATGACGACGGTTTTCTCTGGCGCATGGAAACCTGGTGGCGCATGGAAGAAATGGACGGCGGAGTGTACGTCCAAAGCGAAGTCGTTTCGCTCACACGCGCTGTCCCGGCGGGACTCGGCTGGATGATCGGGCCGTTCGTTTCGAACATTCCCAGAGAATCTTTGGCCTTTACGATGGAAGCCACGCGGAAAGCCGTTCTAGCCAGAAAGTCCGCAAAAAATTAGCAGGATTTACCTCTTGATCCAGTATTTCTTGACCTTAAAATTTCGGAGAGAAAAAGAACACTGAAGAGTTTTATCTGTTTTGAAGCTCTCTAAGTTTATTTAGAAACTCTCGCGCGTCCACAATATCCAGCTCAGCCCGCCGGGATAAGGTGACGGCTTCGGATTCTGTTAAGATGCAGCCGTCAACGAGGTATATGTGCCTTTTCGATGGTGTTATGAAGGGCCCCCGAGCGCTGATTCCTAGCCGCTTCAGATTCGAGACCACCATTTTTAGATCGTTCTCTTCAATTACTTGGTTCCAGATAGTCATCGCGCACCTCGGTATATAACTCTCTACTATGCGCTGTCCATTATCTATATCTATCGTACTTTACTTTAATAGAATCATAGCGGGGGTTATGCCCAATCAATTAACGGCGGGGGCCAGGCTCTTTTCCGAGAAATAGCCATGCTAATAGTTCTCTTTTATTGCGCAGGCGATGACTCCCGGGTTGTTCAGAAGAGGATGGAGCCAGCTTCGCGGGCCTCCACCTTCCGTCGGAACAAGGATCAGTCGATCAGCCCAAGAAGCTAGTAAATCGAAGGAATCGTATACGCTATAAGAGTACGAGAGGCCGTCGCCGTCCGTAATGCGATAGCCCTTGCCGCCCGTGCGAAGCCAATCGAAGGTTTTCCACATTCGAGCCTTGTAGAGCAGTACTTTCATCAGCCTCATGGGAAGCGGACCCTGGCCAAACCGGTTGCTATCGCCAATCAACACGGCTTTCCTGGCCACGCGCAGCATTTCCTTTACAACAGTTTGAGGCTCTCTTACGTGATGCAGAATCGAAAATTCACACACCACGTCAAAACTCTTGTCCGCGAATGGCAGGGCCAGACCGCTGCCGCGAATCAAACTGGCCGATGCGGAAACGTCGTTTCTGCGAGCCACGCCGAGCAGTTCGCCAACGGGTTCCACTCCGCAGACAAACGCTTCGGGCAATGCGGAACGTAATTCGACCAGGCGAAAACCCGTGGCTGTGCCGACATCGAGCACGGATCGCGTGTCAAGCACTTGCAGTATGGCTTCGATGAATTTTGAATTGAGCGCATCGCCGATTCCTTCATGCGCGTGCATCTGTTCGTATTTGCTTGCGGTTTCGGTGTAATAGCGGCGCTGAATCGCAACCGCTTCTTCCAGGACGGTGGGCATGCCCCCTCGGGTGCGGCGGAACCAGAAAGGGGGTTACAACTGTGGCCGTTGCGCGCGAAGATTATACTTCGCGCATTTTAACTCTTCCATTAATTTTTCCATCGAGCTGCAACTTTTTCCCCAAGAGTACGCCGAAGCGGTTCGGACTGCCTGCTCTCCCATCGTAGTGCGCAGGTTTTCGTTTTCGTATAGTTGCCGCAAATAGACGGCGAGTGTTGCCGAGTCCGTGGCCTGCTCCAAAATGAAACAGTCCGTTCCATGATGTAAGAGCGTCGCAACTCCCGCATCGGTCGAAGTTATTGCCGCAAGACCACAAGCCATGGCTTCCAGTACTGGCAGATTGAACGAGTCTTCCCGCGACGGCGCCGCAAGCACGTCAGCAGCGGCATACAGTTCGAGAACATTAGGGGAAGGAGGCGCAAAGCGGACTTTTTGTTCGAGCCCGAGTTGTGACACTTGCGCGCGCCAATTTTCTGGATCGTCGCTGCCCACGACAAGTAAGCGCAGAGGCAGTTCCCTGCAGTCCGCCGCGGACTCCAGAAGAGTGCCGAGTCCCTTGTTTCGCCAATCGTTGCCAACGAGAAGCACGACGAATTCCGAGTGCGAAAAACCAAAATGTTCTCGCGAAGCGCGCCGCAAAGAGATGCGCGCGGCGGGATTAAATGTTTCGAAGTCCACTCCGTTCGGAATCACGCGAACATCGTTGCGTCCAAAATAACGGGCAAGTTGATCTGCGGTGCGTTGGGAAACTGCCGCCAGCGTGACCCGTTTGTCGGAATAAATTTTCCGTTCTAACTTGCACAGAAGCCCGTAATACAGTTTGCGATGAAGGCTACGCAAACCTCGGTCGCCAGATTGTTTTTGCAGCTCAGCCAGCCGCTGAAACACGGCATGCACTAGGATCACATCGGCATCCGGGCAGTTAATTCCGACAGAGAAAACAATGTCGAATTTCTTGCCCGTCCTTGCGGCGTCCGCTTGCCGCGCTGAGCGATTGAGGCGAAACCAGGACAGGAACTGAACGATGTGCGGCCCCGGGACAGAAACAACTTTGCGCCAGTGAATGTCGCCCGCTCGTTCGCCGATACTTTCCGGATTCGAGAACGCCACATCATCCACTCGTTGGGAATAAACGTGGACTTCATGGCCAGGCTTAAACGCCAGATGCTCCGCAAGCTCGGCCACCGCGCGCTCCGTGCCATGCTTCTTGTCGACAAACGGAGAAACGATGGCGACGCGCAAGTTAGAGAACCCAACGCCGGCGCGATGCGGCGGCCGACAGCCGGGCCGCATCGAGTTCGGCGGAAAGCTTAATGCCGGGCAGGCGGAACAGAATACCCAGCAGAAGCCAGAGATAAGCGTTCAAGACAAAATCCTCATACGCCTGAATGCCGGCAAAAGTGGCTGGGTAAAACAAGAGAAACGCATACCAGAAGATGACAAACCCTAACGGGAACCACGCCGTTCCTTTTAGCTTCTTCAAGACTTTCCAGCTCGCGAACACGATTGCCATGCTCATGAAGATCCAGAGGGCCAAGCCGCCAATTCCCATTTCCACAATCAGCGCCCCAAATCCGCTCTCCACACCCGTGACAAGCGGCCTCACCCCAAAAATTCGCGAGACATACTGCCCGCCAAGCGCGGTTGTCCCAATGCCGTAGCCATATGGCCAGCGCGGGTAGTCGAACGCGGCCTGAAAATTCCGGACCGGGTAGTCCCAGGTTCTGTGACCCAATTCACTCGTCGAGCTGTTCGGCGAGAGCGTCTCTTGATAGATGGCCAACCGGGACAAAAAGGCGTCCGGAAAGACGAAGGAGAGCAAGGCAATTCCGAGCACAATAGCAAGCGCCGCCCGTTGCACACTACGAAACGAACGTAACGCTTCGCCCTGCCGCCAGGGCGCGCCCCAAATAAAGGCCGCGCTAGTGGTTATGGCATTGATCATGGCCCACATGAACGTACCTCTGGACGCCGTTAGGAACGCGCCTGCGGCGATCAAGGCGATTGCAAGAAAGATGCGCCACCTCCCCTGCTTTAGGCGGAGGAGCAGGTAGCCACCAAAACCCAGGACAAGGAGCCAGGCAAGCAAAAGGAAATCCGCGTATCGGCCGGTACTGACGAAAACAGAAGTGGGCCGGTAGGCCATGGCTCCGGTGATTGGTGAAACACGATAGAGGGTACTCAGCTCGCGGATATCTTCTGCGGGATTTCCAGGGTTTAGGAAAGTTGGGCCAAGAATGGATTGCGCGATGCCGAGCGAAGCGATGATGCACATAAGAAAAATGTTGATGGCAAAAAAGCGGCGCAGTTCAAGTTCGCTGTCGAAAAGCGCATAGCCAACAAAAATCAAGGGGATATAGTAGAAAAATATTTTCGCACCCATCAAGCCATACCAGATGCTGCTGGACGCTGGGTTGAAGATTTGCAGGAGGCCGAACCAGACGAAAAGGAGTAACGACACGAGAAACGGAGGCCGGAACGAAATCGCTTTCCCGCGCCGGTACGCTGCCAGAAAGGAAATGAACACCACCAGCAACAGGAAATCCTTGGCGAAATAAACCGCCATATTGTTGCCGAGGAATTTCCGAAAAAGGTCCTCAAACATCAGCCAACTGAGAAACAAATAGACGCCATTGCGCCAATTATTCAGAATTCCAACAACAACCGCGCCTATTACCAGCGCCATCCCGGCGAACGCCAGACCGATGAAATCTCCGGTAAGAACGTATTGGGCGCACTGATAGGCTGCGAACCCGCCCACTACTACGCTGCCGAAGAGGATCAGGGGCTTTCTTCGGAGCTGGCCTGATGCTAAAGACGTTGCAATTCTCATCGATCCTCATGATTATCGCCGAGTCCCGGGCGTTCCGAAAGGGCCATTGCCGTCGCGCAGAGTTCGTTAGCTCTTGCTGGGCCAGGAGACCACAAGCCAACAGCCATCCGCCATCTTATAAATACTCCTGAGGGGGTCGGAGCTTTGGCTCCGGCATCTAAAGTCAACCAAAAGGGCTTCAGCCCCTGAGGAAATGATCCGCCAAGATTCGTAGCCACCTATGAGACCGGCTCTAGTCGTGGAAGTGCAACGAGCGCGAATCTGCCGTGCTATAGTCTTTCCGGCTGCCTGGTACGCGAAGGAAAGAGTATGATTTGCGATCCTCGATCTCCCCACCGCCGATGATCTCCAGGTTGATTCGATTCTCCTCCGCCAGCTAGATGAAATACCCTGAGCCCCTTCTGCGACCAAGAATGCCGGAGCTTGATTCGCTCCGGGGAATTGCAATCCTGGCTGTCGTTTTCTACCACGGTTTTTTCTGGTCAAATAATCTTGTTGGCCTTTCGGGCCTGGCACGCCGCTTTGTGGCTTTGACCAGCTATGGATGGCTGGGCGTCCATCTCTTTTTCGTTCTGTCTGGCTTCCTGATTACCGGAATTCTCGAAGACTCGAAAGCGGCGCCTCACTACTTCAAACGCTTCTATTGGCGGCGCGCGCTCAGGATTCTTCCCGCTTTTTATGCCACGCTTGTTGTGCTCTTTTTCATTCCGGGCCAGAACAAGGCCTACCTCCTTCTGAGCTTTTCCTATTTATCCAATCTCGCGCCTATTTTTCACATTCGAGACACTTATCCCATGTTTTGGTCTCTTGCAGCGGAAGAACATTTCTATTTGGTCTGGCCTTTGCTGGTCAGGTTTATGTCGCGGCGCGCGCTTCTGCTTGTCGCTTCGCTGCTTTTCTTAATCTCACCTGTCCTGAGGGCACTGGCTTTTCGCGACCCTCTTCCGGCGGGCTTTGGCGGATTCACCTGGCTCGTTGCGGATGGCTTTGCCGGCGGCGCGATTTTGGCGCTGCTTGTCCGAGACCCCTGGTGTTCGCGCAAGAAACTTGCCGTTCTTTGCGCTTCGAGTCTTGCTATCAGCATTGCATTCCTCCCGATTGGTGCGCGCTATGGCGTGCTAACACACAAAAATCTTATCGGCGCGGCCTTCCTTCTCACGGCCGCTCATCTGCTTTTCACGGGCAGCCTCGCTCTGCTTCTTCTGTTCGGCACAAGCAAGTGGAAATCTTTTGTGAACTATCGTTTGCTTAGCTTTTATGGCGACATCAGTTATGGTCTGTATCTGATTCATTGGATCGTGTTCATGTGCTACGACGCCATTATGCGGTTCTACGCGCCGGAATGGGCTCAGTTTGTAGGAAACATTCGCCTTCTGTCGTTGAGATTCCTGATGGTGATGGCAGCAGCCACGCTCGTGGCCTGGATCTCCCGCAAATTCTTCGAGGAAAGATCCCTTCGTCTTAAAACACTTTTTCCATGAGCCGCTATTTGTCTTGCGGCGGTCTATGGCCCGGCAAACTTAGCAACATTATGCTTTCGTCTTCACGAAAATATCGCCCCATGTATGGAGGGACTTCAGCTCCACCCTTCGAAGATATGCCAGCAGTTCCTCGATCGTCAGCCAGCGCTCGAAAAGCAAAGACATGTTGCTTTCCATGGTTACGTTAAATAGACAGCCGGGCCGAATGCACTCTTGCCGGAGGCAGACTTTCGCCTGTTGTGCATACTCGCTATTAAATTCAAAACTCATGACTTCTGGGGCTTGGGTGAGTCCCGCTAGGACTTCTAGCTCAAAACCCTCTACATCGATCTTAATGAAACGAGGACGCCCGTATTTCTCAATGAGTGCATCCAGCGTGGTAACTGGAACCAGAGTCGATTTCTTCCACTCGAACCGCGATAGTCTGTCGGATTTCTGCGCAACAGTTATCCAGTCACGAGACAAGGACGATAAAAGATTTTCCTGGCAAATATATAGTTCGGCTGCCCCCTCCCTGGGCCCAACCGCGACACTCTCTACACTTATTAGATTGCGAGGCCGGATTTTTTCGAGGTCTCCTATGAGTTCCGGGTTGGCCTCTACTGCCACAACCCTTGCGCCCAGCCTCGCAAACATCTCCGTGTATTCACCTACATTTGCTCCAATATCAAAAACAAGATCACCTGGCCTCATGAACTGAGAATAAAGCTCATGCATTTTTCTTCTTCGCTTCCATACGGGCCGATTGAACGCGAATTGGTAGGCCCCGCGGAGAGGCGCGAATAAGAAAGTTCCCTTGGCTCTTTTCTCTAAAGCCCGTTTGAGATTCATGAGCACTCTATCGCTGAACTTTGTCGCCGTTTCGCAGCGGTATCGCCGCGCAACGAGCGTGCAACACGTCCGACCCCTTTGATGCTATCTTGCGTAACGTCTTAGAACAACCTCCGATGCGCGGCATTTCAGTCTTGAAACGTCACACAAACTTGCGCAAGAATTCGTTGTCACTCAGGCGTTTCACAGAATGAAACTTTCCACTAAGCGCAAATGATGGCGAAACCGTTATCTCCGAGAGAACGGCCGAATGATGACTTGCCCGCAACAGTGGACGTGATCATTCCCGCCTACAACGAGCGCCGTGAGGCCTTGGCAGCCACTCTCTCTGCCTGTCTGAAACAGACTCATCCGATCCATCGAATTTATGTTGTCGATGACGGTTCCCGCGAGCCTGTTGAATTGCCCGATTGGGCCAAGACCTCCAGCCAATTGGTCTTACTGTGCCTTCCTAAGAATCAGGGCGTCGCGGCAGCACGAAATGCAGCTATTGCACGTTCAGGCTCTACTTTTCTTGCTTGCGTAAACACGGAGGTTCTGCCTGACCCAGACTGGCTGACCACTTGCTTCAACTATCTCGTCTGTCATCCACAAGTCGGTTCTTGCTATACGCGGACGGTTCCCGACCGAACTGACCTTCTTCTCACTCGCTGGCGCATGCGTTTTCAGGAACCAAAGTTCGGTGATGAGTCCGGTCCTTCTGCTTTTGCTCATGGCCATGCCGCGTTCTTTCGGAGATCTGCGGTCGATGCGGTCGGCTGGTATAATGAACGTGTCGGAAGCGTTGAGGATTCAGACATCTGCGAACGAATGTGGAAGGTAGGGTGGGAGACGCACTACATCGCTCAGAGCCGATCCATTTCCATACAAGAGGACACTTTGAAGCTGCTCGCAATGAAGCAGCTGAGAGACATACGCTGGCTTTCTCCAAAAAGTTCGCTACTTCGTGTTTATTTAGAGGTCACCAAATGGACTATCGTCAGAGCTGGAAGGAACGTGGTCAAGGCTCGGTTTTCGTTTCTCCCGGTGGACGTTGGCCTTTGGGCATACGCATTGTGGATTGCCACGGCACACACTCTTCGCTTTGCATCGCCGCTCAGGTAGTTTCACGGCGCTCGGCTTCACGATAGGCACTGGCGTGCGCCGCTATCATCGCCTTCAGCCCAAATTGCTCTTGTGCACGCTGCGCCGCTTGCGCTTCGAGACTCGTCATTTCCTCTGGGGACTTCATTAAGTTTGCGATGCATCGTGCCAATTCCCCGGCATCCCCAACTGCAAACGTTTTTCCAGCTTCTCCCAAAACTTCCACGAATGCTCCTAAATCCGAAGCGACCACCGGCAGCCCGCGCTGCATGTTCTCCGCAACAACCAAGCCAAAAACTTCTCCGCCGAGCGAAGGAACGACAACCATACTCGCATGTTGAAGCTTTGTTTCTAATTCCGCTTGTGAAAGTCTTCCTGTAAATTGCACTCGCCCAAGCAGAGGCGGTTGCTTTGCGACGGCTTCGAGATTTGCCCGCTCGGGACCATCTCCAATAAAAACAAGGGCAAAATCCAGCTCTTGCCTGCTGAGAATTTTTGCGGCTTCGAGCAGGACTGGCGCACCCTTCGTAGTGACCAGCCGCCCTAGAAAGACGATGTTCGCTGTGCCCGAGAGTAGTTTCGCATCGCCCTTTTTCAATGGCTCTATCTGGACTAATCCATGGTGAATCGTACTCATTCGGGGAAGCATCAATTGGCCGCCGAGCCATGACGTCGGCACGATGTTTGCTGCGGCTCGCTTGCTCAAGAACCGGCGAACAAAAGTGAATAGCCACAGTTTTCTTGCGGAAAACCACCCAAGCGCCGGATCGCATTTCCAACATTCCGAATGTCGCCCCGCCATGAAATGTCCCGGGCAGGGTTCTTGTCGCGACTCGATCAACAATTGTCCCGTCGGGCAGATCACCTGGAATCCGTGATGCTCGATGACTACCGGTTTCCGGGCGATAAACCCCAGAACGAGGGGCGCTAGCGCAGGACCGGCCACGTGAACGACATCCGCATCACGCACCAATTTGCGCAATTTCCAAAAATTTGTCTGGCGGATCACGGCAAACGGCAGGCCCGCGTCGTCAAAGTTCTCGCGCGGCGTCTGCGTAACGAGCGTCACCGCAAACTCGCGCGCGCCATTTTCCGCGCGCAACTCCGCAAGCCCGCGCGCAAGCGACATCACGATCGTCTCTACGCCGCCGATGCTGGGTGCAAAGAAATGCGAGTAAAGGAGAAGCTTCAAGCCCCGTTTTTCCGAAGTACGCCTACGCCGTGGAGTATGCGGGCCTCCGGTGTGCCCACTTTGCGCGCGAAGTCCTCAAACGCCGAATTCCAGAGGGCGTCGTCCGCAAAAAGGAGTTCTCCCAGGCGTAGAAAAGGATACGCGATTTCGAACTCCCAGAGCATGTGTTCATAAGTGTGAAGGCTGTCGTGAAGAAAAATGTCGATTCGCCCCAGTTCCTTGAGCAGCGACGGCAAAATCTCCTTCGCATCGCCCAAATGGACCTGCCAGGGCTTGCGCAGCCATTTCGGCACAAACCAGCCGGCCTCTTTTCCCTCCGGCAAATACGCCGGATCGGGCAATCCGACCGAATGTAACGTTCCCCGCTGATTTCTGTGCAAAGCCAGCAAAATGTAAGCGGAAGAAACTCCGTTGGCGATTCCCGTCTCGACCACCACTTGCGGCTTCAGCGCGCGCACCGCCGCGTAAGGAAACAGGACTTTTTTCGCATACAAATCCGCGCTCATGATTTTCAATTCGCGAAAATTCTGCTCCGCTTCCCGCAAGTGGCGGGAAAATGCCGGCGAGGAGATCGGCTCATCCAGATAGCCGCGGATCGCTTCCACGGAAGCGCCCGTAATTTTTGCCAGGAATCGTTCGTCCGCAAGAGTCAGTTCCCGCAGGGCTGCTCCCAGCGCATACCCCGGATTTTTTGCGGCGAACGCTGCTCGCTGCCTTACATTCTGCATCAACCACTTCATGGCGCTTCCGATCTCTACGAACCCCGCACTCGCGCTATTCCGGCCTCGATTGCTTTCAGCGTCGCCTCTATATTCCGTTCCGGCGACCACGTTTTGATGTGCGCGAGGGCTTTGCTCTGCAATCCCGCCAGCCTCTCGCGATTTTCAAATGCGCCCGCCAGTCTTTCCGCGAGCACATCCACATTCCCCGCCGGAAACACGAGCTCGGGTGATACCGGTAAAAGCAAATCCCGCGCCGCACCAACCTGGTCGCTCGCGAGCACCGGACACCCGCAACACATGGCCTCGTTCACCACCACTGCAAACGGTTCGTAGGCAGAAGGTAATACCATTAAGTCTACTAGTTTGTAAAGTGCAGGAAGTGCAGATTGATTGACGAAGCCCAGGAACCTTGTCTGCCCGGCGATTCCCAGCCGGATCGCATCCGCTTCCAGGTCCGCGCGCAACGGCCCTTCCCCCGCGAAGATCAGCTTTGTATCCCCCAATTTTGCTTTCGCAAAGGCCTGCAACAAATCCGTTGGCCGCTTCCACGGCTGCAGCTTCGCGCAAAACAAGATGGCCGCTTCATTCGGCTTGAGCCCAAGCTTGCTCCGCTCCGCTTCACGATC
Source organism: Acidobacteriota bacterium (assembly GCA_018268785.1). GTDB lineage: Bacteria > Acidobacteriota > Terriglobia > Acidiferrales > UBA7541 > Acidiferrum. The sequence continues at coordinate 10,420 of JAFDVY010000048.1, forward strand.
CACTTTTGCCGCTTCCGCGATCCACCAATCGTTGTCCACAGAGTATGGAGTGAGCGTGACTCGTTCTTCCGCAATTCCCAGCGAAAGCATCAAATCCCGCGTCCCGGAAGACGGCACAATCACCTGATCCGCCAGTCCAAAGATCCAGGGCCACACAATCCTTTTGACCCACTTCTTCCATGTTTTCCCGTCGCGCGGCGCAAGCGTCGTCGAATCCGTTCCAAACAAGAATGCGGCTCGCGCTTTCTTCGACGCCTTCCGCGCAATCCAGAACGTCGCGCGCACATAGCCCACAAAGCAAAGGACAGCGTCAAAGTTGCCGCCTCGGATCAATTCTTTTAAGCCAGGATTGTTCAGTCCCCAAAACGATTCTTTTCCCGACCCTACGTTCGGAACATCCACCCAGTCGTAGCCATCCAGCAGCGGCACATCCCACTTCACTTCCGTTCCAAATTCCGGGTCGATTCCGCCCTCGGCTCCCCTCATGCTGCAATACGCCACGCGCAGTTCGACGCGAGGATGCGCCGCCAGCCTCCGAAAAATCGGCGCCATGTACTGGACCGGATGCGAAGCGACCGCGAGCACGCGCAGTTTGTTTTTTGTGTTTTCGGTCATCCACTCGCTCGGGCAATCTCCAGCGCTTTCCAGCCTGGAAGTCGCTGCGACGAGTATACAGAGCTGCCCTCTCGCCGCGATCCCCTTTGCCCCGCATGTGCCCGTTCCGCATCGTTTCCGCCTGTGTTAAACTCGCTCAGGTGCTCATTCTGCCCGGCCAACGCGGCCGGGCGAGTTTGCAGCTCACCGCAATCTTCCGCAGATAGTTGAGGGGTAACCCGCCATCTTGGACTTCTAATGTGGCCGGGAAGCGGCAATGCCATCTGTGCTGCCGCCTGAAATTTCACGCGAGAGAAGAGGATTCATTATGTCCGGGCATTCAAAATGGGCCACGATTAAACACAAAAAGGCTGCCACTGACGCCAAGCGCGGCCGCGTCTTCACGCGACTCATTCGCGAACTCACGATCGCATCCCGGATCGGCGGCGGCGATCCGAACAGCAATCCACGCCTCCGCACAGCGATCCTCGCCGCGAAGAACGAGAACATGCCCAATGACAACATCGAACGCGCCATCCTGCGCGGGACCGGCCAGCTCGAAGGCGAACAGTTTGAAGAAGTCACCTTTGAAGGCTATGGCCCGGGCGGCGTTGGCATGTTGATTCAAGTCGTGACCACGAACCGCAACCGAGCCGTGGGCGAAATGCGCCACATGATGGGCAAGAACGGCGGCAACATGGCCGAAGCTGGCGCAGTCGGATGGATGTTCCATCGCAAAGGTGAAATAAACATTCCGAAAGAAGCAGCCAGTGAAGATAAGCTGCTCGACCTGGTGCTGGAAGCTGGGGCAGAAGATCTAAAGGATGACGGATCGGCTTGGTACGTCGTCACGCCGCCCGAATCGCTAGAAGCTGTGAAAGAAGCGCTCGGTAAAGCGGGCATTACTCCTGCCAGCGCGGAAATCGCCATGGTTCCGCAGAACTACGTCAAACTCACCGGCGCGCAGGCACAGCAAATGTTGCGCCTCGTCGAAGCGCTCGAAGAACACGACGACGTGCAGCACGTCTACGCAAACTTCGATATCGACGAAAGCGAAATTCAAGCCGCAGTCGGCGCCAACTGATTCAATTCCACTTTTCTTGGCAGCGCCGGTATCTTGCCGGCGCTTTCGTTTTTGGCAAATCCTCGCTCAACTTCATTGCGCCCTTTCGCTCCGCGCTTTAGACTTACTTCCATGCAAAATGCCCCCAGCGCACGAACGATTCGCGTCCTCGGCATCGATCCTGCAGCGGCCGGTCCGACGGGCTACGGCATTGTCGAAGCCGAAGGACGCAAATGCCGCGCGCTCCACTTTGGCGCGCTCAGAGTGGGCGAAAAGCGCAAAGAATCCGCGGGCGCCGCGCTCGAAGCTGTGCACGACCTGATTTGCGATTTGATTCGGAAATTTTCGCCCGATGCCGTCGCGGTCGAATCCATATTCTCTGCCCTAAATGTGAAAACGGCGCTTCGCCTCGCCGAAGTTCGCGGCGTAGTTCTCCTAGCAGCCTCGCAGCATCAGGTCGAAGTGTTCAGCTATGCACCGCGCGAGGTGAAAGCCTCTGTCGCTGGCTATGGCAACGCCGACAAACGCCAAATGCAGTTGATGGTGCGGGCGCTTCTGGCCATGTCCGAGACCCCCGAGCCACCCGACGCCGCCGATGCACTTGCCGTAGCCATGTGCCACCTGCAAGCCGACGCGATGCGAACCCGATTCGGCGCCTCACCAGTTTCGCTTCCCGGCAAGTCTTCTTCACGCTCCGAGGTCGTCCGTGCAGCCGCCGCAACGCAGGGCGCTTCTTCCCGCATCTCATCTCTGCGATGATCTCCCGGCTAAAATTTCTAATTTCGCTCGGCTTCCTCGTTCTCTGTGCTTCAACTCAAGCCGCCGGAACACCTCCCTCCGCAAAACTCTCCTTTCGCCGCATTTTTCCCGCAAGCACGCCCGAATTTATTGAAATTACGGTGGCGGAAGACTCCGACGCGGCCACATATGAAATTCGCCAGCTCGACGAAGAAGTGGGATCGTCGCCCTTCGTCGTAAGCGCACCGCTACGCGCAAAAATGTTCGGCTATGCGGCCGAGCTTCATCATTTTCAAGGTCTTGATCTTGACGTTCACCGCAAAATCGCCAACCTCGGCGAAAAAACGTTCCGCTGGGAACAGGGTTCCCAGAAGTTCGAGACAAAATTCAACTACACCCTGAATAATCCAGCTACACAACTGTTGCAAATCTTCGAAGGTCTCGCCCGGCAGCAGGAGCATTTCGTTCTTATCTCTCGCCGCATGAAATACGACCGTCTAGGCATCAACGACGCCTTGCTTCAATTTGAGTCCGATCTGAATCGCGGGCTCATGCCGGAACCCAGCCGCTTGGTACCATTACTTGATCAAATCGCGAGCGACAGCAAATTCGTCGAAATCGCCCGCCAGCGGGCCCGCATACTGGCCGACCGAATCCGCCATAGCGCTTAATTGAGTCATTTATCGGAATTTATATGGAATTTATACGCAATTGCATATTGCTTTATGAATTAGTGCATAAAATTTTGACAGCATTTTCTATCACCTTCATAACTCTCACAAAATAAAAACTTTATACGTTATAAAACTCTGGCCAAATTTTTGCATATACATAGTTTGCTTATCGCGTTGATTCAGGGGACTGATTGAGGGGAATTCAGTCCTTCCTGCCTGGTCGAATCGGCGCCTTTGCTTCAGCGGTATCGACGGAACTCCGCCAAGAAGCTACTAGTCGGTAGCTGTATCAAGTTCAAGTTCAGTTCAAATTGGAGGAGTAATGCATAAAGCGCATAAGCTCGTCGCTTTTTCGCTGGCGGCATTCGTTTCTGTGTTGCTGCTCGGCGTGGTTGTCGCTCCATCGGCTCATGCTCAGGCAACACTCTCAACTGGCAGCATTCAAGGAATCATTCTCGACCCGAAGGGCGAGAGTGTTCCCTCCGCGAAAGTATCCATTACCTCGAAAGATACCGGACAAAAACTTCAGCCGGCCGTGACCGCATCTGGAGAATACAGCACCGGCCCAGTTGTGCCGGGAAATTATTCTGTTCGGATTGAAGCGGCTGGTTTCAAATCGCTCGTCTTGAATTTAGTTGTGCAGGTTGGACAAGTCACTACGGGAAACGCATCACTTGAACTGGGTGAATCTTCCACGGTGATTAACGTTGAATCTTCCGCCGTGTCGGTCAACACGGAACAGGCCACCGTGTCAGGCGTTTTGACCGCCGCTCAGATCGATACTCTTCCCATCAATGGCCGCAATTTCCTGGATCTCGCTCAGCTCGAACCAGGAGTGCAAATTCAGGAAGGAAGCACATTCGACCCGACAAAGAACGGCTTCTCTTCCATTTCTTTCCAAGGACGATTTGGGCGCACGGCCCGCATCGAAGTGGACGGCGTCGACATCTCCGACGAAACGGTTGGCACAACAACCCAGAACATTCCAGCCAGCGCCATTCAGGAGTTTCAGCTTTCTCAGTCTTCCCTGGATCTCTCCAGTGAACTTACCTCCTCTGGAGCAGTCAACGTAACCACTCGCTCTGGAACCAATGATGTTCACGGACAGCTCTTTGGCTTATTTCGCGGAAATCAGGTCGCTGCCGCTCTGCCCGGCACGACTCCTCCTCCATTTCAACGCGAACAGTTCGGTGGCCGAGTGGGCGGACGTATAATCAAGGACAAATTGTTTTGGTTTGCGGATCTTGAGCGTCCAAAGCAGGACTTGTTGGCCGCAGAACCCTTTAGCGGCCCCTTCGCCGCACAAGCTTTCGCCTTGGGAGAACCTTTCCGCGAGGTGCAAACTGATGCGCGCGCGGATTGGAATATCAGCGGCTCATCGCGAGCGTTCTATCGCTTCAATTTTGACCAAAGCAGCCAGATTCGCCCGTTCGGATCCGCCAGTTCTCTGCAAGGCTTTAAGAATGTCAATCACACCCAGACTCACACTGTCGGCTGGGATTTCAATACGGGTTCTTACACACACAGCATCCGTTTTTCGTACCTGAAGTTCCGTAACGGTATCGCCGACGGCACTGCGAGTATCGCAGCAGGCCCGGATAATCCTGTTCCCGGATTGGGTATTAACATCGGCGCCCCCGTAGCCGGAAACTGCGTTCTAAGCGGAGGCGGCAGTTTCTGTGCCGGTCCAAACCTACTGGCCCCACAGCAGACGCTTCAAGCCAATCATCAGATCAAATACGACGGTAGCAGAATCATCGGCAAGCACATTTTGCGCTACGGCATTGCCTACAACCACATTCAGGGCGGCGGCCTCGCAGCATTCTTCACGTTCCCGCAGGTCGGCACCACGGCTGCGGGAGCCAGCGCAGATCCAACATCTTATCCGATTCAATTTGCATTCATGGGCAATGGAATCGGTTTTTCCACCGCCGAGAAAGCATTTGGATTTCCTGCGGGAGGACTGGGCCCAGACAATCGCGTGGAATGGTATGTGGGCGACGCGTGGAAGATCCGTCGTAATTTTACTTTGACCGCTGGTCTGCACTACGACCTCGATACCGGGCGTGTGGATAGCAATCTTGGTCCTCTTCCCGTCCTAAATAGTTGGGGCCCGGGACTTGGCAATCAAATTCGAACTCCAAAAAATAATTTTTCTCCGGAAGTTGGACTCGCTTGGGATGTACGAGGACACGGCAAGACCGTCATCCGCGCGGGCGGCGGCTTGTACTATGAAAACTCAATCTGGAACAACGTGCTTTTTGACAGCCCGGGACGCATTGCGCAGGGCATTTTCTCCGACACCCCGCTTGTCTGCGCGGGCGGAGCGCCTCAACCTTTCACCTGGCCCACGGCCGTTTCTTCCGGAACAGTAATTGCCGGTGGCGCTGGAATCGCCGGTGCGAACAACTTGGTTAGCCCCACTTTCTGCGGAAACACGATTGCCAGCGGCGGCTCGAATGTAATTGCTTTGAGCAACGCTTTCAAGGCCGCAGCCGCCTCCTCCGTGGGTCTCCAGCCGAATCCAAATTTCATCGGCAAGACTCTGAGCGCGGCAAACGCCAGCGGTTTTGACGTATTTGATCCCAACTATCGATCGCCGCGTTCCTGGCAGATGAACATTGGCATCCAACACGAAATCCGTCCAGGGCTTGTGTTTACCGCAGACTACATCAGGAATATCGGTGAACACTATCTGATCGCCATCGACCGAAATCACAGCGGTTCCGCACGCTCTTTTAACCAAGCCAATGCAATTGCTGCCCGAGACGCGGCTCAGACAGCGAATGGCTGCCCCACGGGATCTGGGCAGTCTGCTTGCATGATTACTGCCTTAGGCCAGGCGGGCGCTCAGGCGGCATACTCAGGAGCAGGTCTTGATTCCAACATCGCCGTTACCGGCGGAGGGCCGTGCAATTTCTGTGCGTTTCCTGGGACCAATCCTGTCAGCGGCAATGCGGGGGCCGTAGGCGTGCTGGACATGCTCGAGCCTGTCGGTCGCTCCGTATATAACGGCTTGCAAACGAAACTGGTACAAAGGGTCAACCATCCCTTCAAAGGATTGAAATCGGCTGATTTCCAGATCTCATACTCGCTTTCAAAGTTTGTCAGCCAGGTGCAGGATCAGGATTTCATCAATCTGGCGACCAACAACGATAATCCTCTTCAATTCACTGGGCCGAACGCACTTGATCGCAAACACCAATTTTCCTTTGGTGGCTCGTTTGAGCTGCCTTGGTTTACGCGCTTGAGCTTTATCGGTCACTTCTACAGCCCTCTTCCGCAAAACATTTTGCTTCCAGAACTGACAAGCGGGGGCGAAATTTTCGCAAGCGATTGGCTCGGTTCGGGTCTTGGTTCGGGGGCAGCCGGTGAGCCGGTGCCGGGCACGCAGATTGGCCAGTTTGGGCGCGGCACAAGCGCAGCGAGCCTTCAGAACCTGATCAACAACTACAACAGCACCAGCGCGGGCACGTTGACACCTGCTGGAAAGCAACTTGTCAGCAACGGCGTCTTATCCCAAGCGGACATGACTGCGCTAGGCTGGGTCATGCCAACGCTACCCTCCACAACAGCGGGCGCTGTGAACTTCCCTTGGCTTAAGAGCTTTGATCTTTCCTTGGCTTGGCCAATACCTGTACTTCACGAAGGAAAGCTAAAGATCACTCCAAGCGTAAGCGCCTTCAACCTGTTCAACTTCCACAACGCGTTCCTGCCCGGCAACCTCGCCTCCTCGACCTTGGGCAACCCCAACTCGATCGGCATGGTTACATCAGCGACGAGTGCGCCCTTCTTGGCTAGTTTCCAGTCCGGAACCTACGCATTGGGCGCACCACGGCAGTTTGAATTTGGACTAAAGATCGACTTTTAGCCCTCTTTCAATTTCTGGTTACTTGCAGGAGAGGCGGGGAGCGCGGCTTCCCGCCTCTTTCCTTTTAACTCCAACTGCTTCGAGGGCGTCAGACGCCAAATTCCCGGGGTTTCCCACCTTCGCCGTTATTCCTGCGTCCTCCTCTGCGTATGTTAGGATGAGGGCAGTTTCCGTCCCGCCCACTGCACATGGCCAGGCCGTCCACAATGAATTTCTCCGAGGCGGTAGCTATTGCTACCTCCAGCCTTTGGGCGCACAAGCTGCGCAGCGTTCTCACGCTCATCGGAGTGGTGATCGGCGTCGCCGCGGTCATTGCCGTGGTCAGCCTGATCAACGGCGCCAATCAATACGTTGCTACAAAGGTCTTCAATCTCGGTGCTGATGTGTTCGGCGTCGCTTACCAGCCTTCCATCGTTACCAATGTGGACGACTTCCTCGAATTTCAAAAACGCAAAAAACTCCATTGGGACGACTACGAAGCGGTCCGGGATCTCTGCAAATCCTGCAAGGCAGTCGGCGCTTCGCAGGGCGGTCGCGTGGAAGTGCGCAGCGGACTGAACTCCCTCAAAGACACCAATCTCCGCGCATGGACCTCGCAAATGCCGGAACTGTATGACGTTGACCTCGTCGAAGGACGTCACATCACCGACGCGGACTTAACCAGCGCCGCGCCTGTTTGCACGATCGGCCAGGACATTGTGGAAAATCTGCTTCCCGGCGTGGACCCGGTCGGCAAGGAAATTCGCTGGAACAATGTTCCGTGCCAGATTATCGGTGTCGGCAAAAAGGAAGGCTCCTCGCTCGGCACTTCGCTCGACAACTGGATCATTCTTCCGCTCACCACTTATCGCAAGGAATATGGCTCGCAGAACGATTCGCTGCGCATCACGGCGCGCGCCGGCTCCGCAGCGAAAATTCAGGATAGCGTGGACGAAGTCCGCCAGATCATGCGCGGCCGTCATCATCTGGCGTACGGAGCCAAGGACGATTTCGCCGTGGAAACCAGCGATTCGTTTCTTTCGCTATGGAAAGACATCAGCTCCGGCTTTTTCGTGGTGATGGTCGGCATCGCTTCGATTTCACTGGTCGTGGGCGGCATCGTCATCATGAACATCATGCTGGTCAGCGTGACGGAGCGCACTCGGGAAATCGGAGTGCGCAAAGCGCTCGGCGCGCGCCGCCATGACATCTTGCTGCAATTTTTAATCGAGTCATCGACGATCGCCGTGATTGGCGGAATTATCGGTGTGCTCGGCGGAGTCATCGCGGCAAAACTGGTCTCGATCGTGACGCCGCTCCCCGCCGCAGTGCAATTTTGGTCGGTCTTGAGCGGTCTAATCGTCGCGCTAAGTGTTGGCCTCTTTTTTGGAACCTATCCGGCCTCAAAAGCGGCGCGTCTCGACCCGGTGGAAGCATTGCGCTCGGAATAGCTTTTGTAGTGGCCGATCTTCAGACCGGCATTTGCAGTTGAAGGTGCAAGGGAAACATTTTGGCGGCCGTCTCACAAACTCTGAATCAGTCGCGCACCAATGCGCTGCGCGGAATCGTCAAACCCGCACGCGCGCTTGAAATCAAAGACCAGGTCGCACTCGCCCTCGATACACTGCGGAAGAATCCGCTGCGCTCCGCCCTGACCATTCTCGGAATCGTCATCGGCATCACCACGGTGATTGCCGTCAGTTCTTTAATAAACGGTCTCAATGAAAATGTTCTGGGCGGAATCCGCGACCTCGGTTCGGACACCGTCATCGCCTATCGCTTCCCGTGGGCATCGCTTTCCCGGCCTCCCAGCGAATGGTTCACGCGCAAAGAACTGCAGCCGGAATGGGCAGAAGACATCGCGCGGCTTCCGCACGTCAAAGCGGCTTCGCCTTCCATGCGCATTTTCCGGCCGCAATTCGGCTCCGGCACCGCCGACGTTCGCCGCGGAGCGTATCGTGCGAAAAACGTGATTTTGCAAGGCAATCAGCCGTCGATCGGCGAAATTTTCGACATTAAAATCGAACACGGCCGAATGTTCAATGAGACCGACGCGGAACACCGCGCTGCGGTCGTCTGCCTCGGCTACGACACCGCGCACATTCTCTTTCCCGAAGGGGGAGAAGAAGCAGCCATCGGAAAAGAAGTGACGATTGACGGCCAGCTCTTTACTGTCATCGGTACGATGGAAAAACGCCGCCAGGGAATTTCCGGCGGAGCGAACCCGGAAGACAACATCGCGTTCCTGCCGGTCACCACGCTGCGCAAACTCTACCCGAATCAGAAGGACTACGTAATTTTCGCGAAGGCCAGCGATCCTTCGCAGGTTTCGCAGGCCGTCGAAGAGATTCGCGACCTTCTTCGCCGCAAACGCCGGCTCAGCAACGACAAACCCGACGATTTCGCGATCTTCACTTCGGACTATTTTCTCGATCTCTGGAACAAGATCAGTTTCCTGATTTTTCTTCTCATGTTTTGCATTTCCGCGATCGGATTGCTTGTCGGCGGAATCGGCGTGATGAACATCATGCTGGTCAGCGTCACGGAGCGAACGCGCGAAATCGGAGTGCGTAAAGCCATCGGCGCGAAGCGCAGCAACATCATGCTGCAGTTTTTGATTGAGGCCGTAACGCTCAGCGCGGTCGGCGGCGTGCTCGGCGTCACCTTCGGCGCCATGCTCTCGCTTCTGATGAAATACGGCGCGCACATGTCCGCGCAGATTTCCGGCTTCTGGGTGGTCACCGCGCTTGTTCTCTGCGCGATGATCGGTATCGGCTTCGGCATCTATCCGGCGTGGAAAGCGGCCCGCCTCGATCCGGTGGAAGCTCTCCGTTACGAATAACTGGCGCGCTTCTCTTTGACTGGCTCGGGCGCCGATTGCGCCTTCTTACTCTTTCGTACCACCTGTCCTTTCGACCAGTGCTACCCTTTTTGAAATTTTTCTATCCTGCAAATAACTACGTCTCCCATTTGGCTCCGCTCTTGTGAGGAAAACATGTTTCTGCCTCTCCGCCATGAAAGCATGGAAGGCCGGCGCTGGCCCGTGATCTGCATTGCGCTTGTCGCTTTGAATCTTTTGATTTTCCTGGGCACGCACAATCAGATCGATCAAGAAGGGCCGGAACGCAGCGAGATTCGCAATCACATCCTGATGCTTGCGGTTGACCATCCAGAACTCACCATGTCGCCAGAAGCTCAGGAGATCGTGGAGAACTATCAACGCGACTATCCGGCGCAATGGGCGCGCGCCAGATCGGGCACTCGCGATGTGGAAGACGCCTGGGACGCCAAAATGCGACTTGTGGACGATCCCGTCGTTTTTCAGAAAGAAATGGACTCTCTCTGCGCACAATACAGCGCGTTCGCGAGCCAATCTTTTGTGGACAAATATGCTTTTGTGCCGGCGCACCCCACTGCCATTTCCTACCTCACTGCCAATTTCCTGCACGGTGGCTGGCTGCATCTGATCGGCAACATGTGGTTTCTCTGGCTGGCTGGGACTATTCTGGAAGACACTTGGGGAAGAATCATTTTTCCAATCGTCTATTTGATTGCGGGTGCGGCTGCTCAAATTTTCTATGCATGGACGACACCCGGCAGCCTTGTCCCGGCGCTAGGGGCGTCTGGAGCGGTCGCGGCGCTGATGGGCGCGTTCCTTGTCCGCTTTCCCGCCACAAAAATCGACGTCGCTGTAATTCTAGGGCCGCGCAGCATCGCCAATCTCGCGCTGGGCAAGGGGATTCGCTTCAAAGCGGCTGCGTACTGGCTTCTGCCCTTCTGGCTTCTGGCGGAGATTTTCTCTGGCGCAATCTTTGGAAAGTATTCGAGCACGGCACATTGGGCGCACGTCGGCGGTTTTATTTTTGGCGGGCTCGCGGCGCTGGCACTGCGCTATTCGGGCCTCGAAGCAAAGGCGGATGCGGCCATCGAATCCAAAGTTTCCTGGACGGCCGACCCCGCGATCTCCGAGGCAACCGATTCCCTTCATGCAGGAAAGCTGGATGAGGCAATTGCGACGCTGCAACCATACCTTGCCGCACACCCCGACTCCGCGGAGGGCTACACGCTGCTGCAACAGACATACTGGCGCAAGAACGATGTCGCGGCCTATCGGGATGCAATCGCAAAGCTCATTCAGATTCATTTGAAAGCCCAGAATTTTGACGCGGCCTGGCAGGACTACGCGGACTTGAAGAATTCCGGCAACAATCTTCCGCCAGCCATTTGGCTGGAACTGGGACGCGGGGCGGAAGCACAAGGGAATCTGGAACGCGCGGTGGAAGAGTACGGATTGCTTGCGGCGACATTCCCCAATGAGCGCCCCGCTTTGCTCGCGCTGCTTTCCGCCGGGCGCCTTTCTCTGAAAAACCTCAATCGCCCGTCGGAAGCGCTTCGCTACTACGAGGCGGCGGCAAAATCGCCGGTCCCGCACGCGGATTGGGAAACAAACATTCGTAACGGAATGGAAAGCGCAAAAAAGGCGCTTTCGCCCGTTCCAGCCTAAATTCAATCAGCAAGAGCCCCTCCCCACTTTTGCGTAAGTGTTGATTCTAAAGGATGTTAAAGTCCTTTGTTTTCTATCAAATCCACATGTGTTGATTCTAAAGGTGGTTAGGGGTTCGCTTGGACTTCGCCCCTAAAAATAAAAAAGCGGCCAATTATGGCCGCAACGGGTCTTTCCTTAGGAATAAGAGTACCACGGGATAAACTTTTGGTCAAGGAAAATTTGATGGATGGGGTGGGGTGAGATCCGTGGTTCCCGGAGCACAGGCAAAGAGAAAAGCAGATTCCGCACCTGCTGAAAAGCGGCAGGTGCGGAATGACAGTTTTTTCGAGTTTGTGTGGGGCGAGGGTGATTGGTGGAGTAACTGAGACTGTTATTTTGCAGAGGCGGAATTGGCGGCGAGGGCGCGGAGGGATTCGACGTAGGGAGCGCGGGCGACGCCTTTTTCGGTGAAGATGGCGGCGATGTATCTGTTGGGGGTAACGTCAAACGCGGGATGAGCGGCGTGCACGTCGGGCGCGATGCGAATGCCCTTGATTTGGGTGACCTCGTCGGAAGAGCGCTCTTCGATGGGAATTTCTTCCCCGCCCGGGATGGAAAGATCGAAGGTGGAGATGGGCGCGGCGATGTAAAAGGGGACGTTGTTTTCCTTGGCGAGAACGGCGATTTGATAGGTGCCGATTTTGTTGGCAGCGTCGCCGTTGGCGGCGACGCGGTCGGCTCCGGTGACAATGGCGCCGACTTTTCCGGTTTTCAAGAAGTGGCCGACCATGTTGTCGGTGATGAGCGTGAGGGGAATATTGCTGCGGTGGAGTTCCCAAGCAGTGAGACGCGCGCCTTGCAGATAAGGGCGAGTTTCAGGAACGTAGACGTGGAGTTTCCTGCCTTGTTCGACAGCGACCTGGATGACGCCGAGTGCTGTACCGATTCCGCCGGTGGCGAGCGCTCCGGCGTTACATTGCGTCATAACATAGCCGTCACGCGGCATGAATTCGGCGCCGAATCGGCCAATGGCTTCGTCGGTGGCGCGTTTTTCGGCATGGACTGCTTTTGCTTCTTCGATGAGAGCGAGCTTGATTTTGGAAAGATCGGAAGTAGCGGCGGAAAGTTCAGCGAAGCGGCGCTTCATGCGGTCGAGCGCCCAGAAAAGATCGACGGCGGTGGGCCGCGTTCTTGCGAGCGTGTCGAGAATAGTTGGAAATTCAGCACTGAGTTCGGCGAGGGATTTTGCCGTGGATTCTTGGACGCCGATAGCCACACCCATTGCGGCCGCGACTCCGATGGCAGGCGCTCCGCGGATAACCATTTCGCGAATGGCCTTGGCAACGTCCTGATAGGTCGTATAGGTGTA
>JAFDVY010000049.1 GCA_018268785.1 Acidobacteriota bacterium
ACTGTGAATGGCGGTACCGCGGCTGGAACAGTGATTCTCAATTCCGCGGACACGACCGCAACTACGGCAGATCCGGTCCCTTCGAACAATGCTTCCACGTCCTCCGTCATTGTGGAGAATGGCGCGCAGGCGGACCTTGCGACCTCGATCGTTGCGTCTCCAACACCTGTTTTTGTCGCTTCAAATCTTACCTATACAATTCAGGTCCAGAACCTCGGATTGGTTGCCGCCGCCGCCGGACAGCTCGTTGACACGATTCCCGCCGGAACTACATTTGTTTCTTCATCCACCAGCCAAGGAAGCTGCTCGGGCACCACGACAGTAACTTGCTCGTTTGGATCGGTTGCCAGCGGCGCCACAATTGCAGTCACAATCTCTGTAACGACTCCCCTGACTGCTGGAACGCTAACCAATACGGCCACCGCAAGTTCCACAACCGCGGATCCTGTAAATTCCAACAACAGTGCAACCGTGCTGACTGTGGTTCAACCGCTGGTTTGCGCTTCTCCAGGACGCGACGGCACTGGCGGCACTCTCACGGGCATCGTGAATGCCTACTATCCACCGGCAAGCGCGGGAACTCTGTCTGCGGGATCGACCTCGGTCACTTTGGGCGCGGCGGCGGCTGGCGGAGCACAAACCCCGATCGCCGCAGGTGACTTGCTCCTGTTCATCCAGATGCAGGATGCTGCGATCGATTCGACAAATACCAGCTCATATGGACACGGCACTCCGGGCGAACCTGCTTCCGGCTGGACCAACCTCAACAACACCGGGAACTTCGAATTTGTGACAGCAACGAATGCTGTAGCGGTTGGCGGTGGTGCGTTAACTTTCAAAGGGACAGGCCCAACTGGCGGGCTACTCAATACCTACACAAGCGCTGCTTATAACGCAGGCGTTCAGGGCCAAAGAACCTACCAGATCATCCGTGTGCCGCAATACACTTCGGCAACTCTCAGCTCTACCCTTACCGCCATGATCTGGAATGGCGCGACGGGCGGCGTGCTCGCGGTCGACGTTTCGTCGCAACTCACGCTCGGGGGGACAGTCGCCGTAGATGGACTTGGATTCCGTGGTGGCGCCGGGCGAATCCTCGGTGGCGGCGCGGGAGCACTAACAGACTACGTAACACTTGCAACGAACAACGCAAACGGATCGAAGGGCGAGGGCATTGCTGGAACTCCTCGTTACGTTGCGCCAGCTATTTCGGCTATTACTGCGGCAACCGCCGCAACGAATACAGGTGTGGAGGGTCTGCCGAACGGCAGTTACGCCCGCGGCGCTCCCGGTACCGCCGGAGCGGGCGCCACGGATGCGAATCCGGCGGCAAACGATCAAAACAGCGGCGGCGGCGCCGGTGGCAACGGCGGCGCGGGTGGCCAAGGCGGATTCGGCTGGAACAGCGCTGGCATCGTGGGCGGATTCGGCGGGGCAGCATTTCCCGGAACGAGCAGTGCCATGGTGATGGGCGGCGGCGGCGGTGCTGGAACAACCAACAACGGCAGCTGGTGGGACAACTCGAGCGGCACTGGAAATAACAATTGCGGCGCCAACTGCACTGGTATCTACAGTAGCGGTGCGGCTGGCGGTGGAATAGTAATCATTCACGTTGGCTCCGTCACCGGCGCGGGAACGATTACCGCAAATGGAGCTTCGCCGCTTGATGTCGAAAACGACGGCGGTGGTGGCGCAGGCGCCGGAGGATCGATTCGATTCTTGGCCAGCAGCGGCCCGCTGACCGGCTTAACAGTGCAAGCGAACGGCGGAAACGGCGGCGATACCTGGCCCGGGCAAGCGCCCGGAACTTTTCCCGGAAATCGCCACGGCGCCGGCGGAGGTGGCGCTGGAGGAGCACTCTTTCTTTCTGGCGCTCCGACAGCCTTCTCGGTGTTTGGAGGAGCTCCAGGTATAACCACGACTGCTTTGGATCCCTATGGCGCAACCGTTGGAGCGGCGGGCACACTAAACACGACTTACACAATTCCCCAAACTCCTGGAACTCAGCCCGGCGCGTACTGCGCTTCAGCCGATCTTTCCGTGACGAATAGCGGCGCGCCTGCCGTCGTCGTTCCCGGCAACAACATCACCTATACTCAGGCGGTCACAAACAACGGGCCATCTGCCGCGGTGAATGCCGTGTTCAGCGAGGCGATTCCCGCAAACACGACCTTTCAATCATTGACAGTGCCGGGCGGATGGAACTGCACGACCCCGGCAGTTGGAGCTACAGGCAACATCAATTGCACAAATCCCTTGGTTGCGAATGGGGCTTCCTCCACCTTCACTCTCGCTGTTCAAGTCAATGCAGGCACAACCAACCAAACGCAAATCACCGACACGGCTTTGATCACCTCCGGCACACTGGATCCCGTTCTGAGCAACAACTCGGCCAGCGTTACCACGATCGTAAGCATTGCAACTGCAGCGGACTTGACGGTCACTAACTCTGGTTCTCCCAATCCGGTCATCGCCGGGAATAACATTACTTATACGCAGGTGGTGTCGAACCAGGGTCCCGCGACGGCTTCCTCGGTGTCATTCTCGGAGACCATTCCGGCAAACACAACGTTCGTCTCAATGCCAACGAACGGCTGGTCCTGCATTTTGCCGGCGGTTGGTGGAACCGGAACTATTACATGCACCATAGCGTCCCTTGCTGCGGGGGCAGCAGTGACCTTTCAGCCGGTCGTCAAAGTTACGGCAGGCACCGCTTCCGGCACCGTCATTTCCGATACTGCGGCCGTAAGTTCCAGCACACCGGATCCGAATCCGAACAGTAACGACGCAAAGGCAAACGTAGTTGTCGCCACCGCCACACAAGCCGACCTTTCGGTGACCGCTTCCGCGTCTCCGAACCCGGTTCTTGCGGGCAACAACATTACGTTTACGGAAACTGTAGCCAACAATGGCCCCGCCGTTGCGACAACGGACACGTTCACCACATCTGTTCCCGCCAACACTACTTTTGTTTCATTGGGCGTGCCTGCTGGATGGCTTTGCACGACGCCTGCTGTCGGCGCCGCCGGGCCCGTTTCGATTCCATGTACGGCCGTGACCATGGCTGCTAACACTTCGGTCAGCTTTCCGTTGGTTGTGAAGGTAAATCAAGCCACAGCGCCGGGAACCACTATTTCCATCGCTCCATCCGTCTCCTCATCAGTCACGGGCGATCCGAACTCCGCCAACAACAATGCCTCTGCTTCGACAGTCGTTGCTTCTCCTTCGCAGGCAGACGTCTCGATTCTCAAAACGGCATCGCCGGAACCGGTCGATCAAAGCACAAATCTTGTCTACACACTGCAAATTCGGAACAACGGTCCCGCCACAGCCCAAGGTGTTACCGTGTCCGATCCTCTTCCTGCGCAGGTGTCGTACAGCTCGGTTTCGACCACACAAGGCAGCTGCTCCCAGAGTGCCGGCACCGTTTCTTGCAACCTCGGTTCAATCAATCCCGGCGGCTTGGTCATCGTCACGATCAACGTCACGGCAAACACGTTTAGCTCGGCCACTACTGCATCCAACACTGCCACAGTTTCCGCGACCACGAGCGATCCGAACTCGACGAACAATTCCTCAACTGTCGTTTCTACGATTCAGTCGCCGACTGCCGTACAACTCGTCTACTTCCGCGCAATTCCTCAAGGCAGTGGCGTCCTTCTGGAATGGAAGACTCGGGACGAGGTTAGGAATCTCGGATTCAACGTGTACCGCGAAGATGCGACCGGGCATCATCGGTTGAATCCATCGTTGATCGCAGGTTCCGCGCTCGTGCTGCGACACGGACATCCCCAGCACGCTGCAAAAACCTACCAATGGCTGGATCCGAGTGAGGCTTCGCCTTCGAGTTCTTACTGGCTCGAAGACGTAGATTTGAATGGCGCAAAGAATCAGCACGGCCCGGCTGAGCTTGAGGCTCCAACTGTGGCCAACGAAGCGCCCAAGGCTGCGGCGCTGATTACACAGATGAACTCCACCCTCCGCGAATCGGTCGTCAAGCCCGCCGTTGCTGGCGTCGCACGGCCGCCGCTGTTCGCGTTGCCTCCGCGCCCAATAGAACCGGCAGTCCAGCCCGCTACGCTCGATCACTTGCCGGCTGTAAAAATTTCGGTGCAAAGCGAAGGATGGTACCGCGTCATGCGGTCTGATCTGGTGAAAGCGGGGCTCGATCCTTACTCCAGCGCTCAAAACTTGCGGCTTTTTGCGGAAGGCATCGAACAGCCAATTCTGATTCTTGGAAATCAATTCGGTACGCTCAGCGCAAACGATGCAATCGAATTCTATGGAACCGGAATCGATACTCCGTATTCGGGTACGCGCGTATATTGGCTCGTCTCGGGAGATCGCCCGGGCTTGCGAATCACCGCCCAACACGGCTCCTTCGCAGGCGGAAGCGAACCCACCAGTTTTCCTGCTACGGTGGTTCGGCAGGATCGTACGACGTACTTCGCAGCCCTATTGAACAGCGAGGATCAGGACAACTTCTTTGGAGCGCTGGTGACGAGCGAGCCTGTCGATCAGCAACTTACCATCGTCAACAAGGCCGAAACATCCGATTCCGCAATTTTGGAAATCACGCTGCAAGGCGTGACGGACGCACAGGCTCATGACGTGTCCGTGCTCTTGAATCAGAATTCGATAGGTACGATTAGTTTTAGCAACCAACAAAACAAAACTGCCACCTTCAGTGTTTCTCCCAGCGCTCTTCTTGACGGGCCCAATGTGGTTACCTTGAATGCGTTGGATGGAGAAAACGACGTAAGCCTCGTGCAGGCCATCGGGTTGCACTATGCTCACTCGTTTACAGCAGATTCAAATTGGCTCAGGATGGAAGCACCTGCGGGCAGCCTCGTTCATGTTGCTGGCTTTTCCAATCCGCAGATTCGCGTGTTCGACATATCGAGCCGCACTGCGTTCGAACAATTGAACGGCGCTGTTCAATTCTCGGCCGGCTCCTACTCCGTTGACTTCTCCGTTCCTGCGGCACAATCTTCGGGACAGCATGTCCTCGTCGCGTTCACTCCGGATCAGCTTTCCGTGCCATCGGACCTTCGATTCCATGTTCCCAGCAACCTGCGCGCGCGCCAAGATGGTGCGGGAATCGTGGTTGTCACGCATCCCGGCTTTAGCGCAAGCATAGTGCCTCTCGTCCGGCTGCGCGAAAGCGAAGGAAATTCCGTTAACGTTGTAACGATCGACGAGATTTTCGATTCGTTCAATTATGGCGAGCGCAGCCCTTACGCCGTTCGCGATTTCCTGAAGTGGGCATCCTCCATTTGGAGAATTCGGCCGCAAGCAGTGTTGCTGGTGGGCGACGCTTCTCTGGACCCTCGCAACTATCTGGGATTTGGAGACTTTGATCTGGTGCCAACCAGATTGATCCAGACCGCCGCGCTGAAGACCGCATCAGACGACTGGTTTACGGATTTTGCCGGAACCGGGTTCGCAAACATTCCCGTCGGCAGGTTGCCTGCCAGGACCAGCGCTGACGCGGACCTTATGATCTCCAAAATTGTCAGCTACGAACGTAGCGCCGGCTCGTGGAATGGGCAGGCTCTAGTTGTCGCCGATCAAAACGTCGGCGCTGACTTCTCCACAACCGCGAATTCCGTCGCAAGTCTGTTGAATCGAAGGGCGAGCGTCACGAAAATTTTCGGCGCGCAAGCGGACCAGGCAACGGTCAAGCAGCAAATTTTGGATGCCATCAATCAAGGCCAGATACTTGTGAACTACTCCGGCCACGGCTCCGTGGAGCAGTGGTCCTTCGTCGATCTTCTCGACAATTCCGACGTCACGGCACTTAATAACCACGAGCGGCTCCCGGTCTTTCTGATCATGGATTGTCTTAACGGCTTCTTCCAGGACGTTTACACGCAGAGCCTTGCGGAATCCTTGCTGCTTGCTCCGAACGGGGGAGCCGTCGCGGTGTGGGCCTCCTCCGGATTCACTGATGCTCCGCCGCAAGCGGCAATGGATCAAGCACTCGTCCAAACGCTTGCCGCGTATCCCAATATGCCGCTCGGCAAAGCCATCCTGCTTGCAAAGAAACAGACGGCGGATCGCGACGTCCGTCGCACCTGGATTCTCTTTGGCGATCCGTCGATGCGCGTTCATTTCCCGGCAGTTCCAAGACCCATAGTCCCGGTGAGACCGCCAACAAAGAAAGGCTCCCCGTTCACGCCAGTTCCCAACTAGGGCGTGCGAGCAATCTCTTTAGTTTCAGTTAGAAGGAATGGTGGAGGCGGGGGGAGTCGAACCCCCGTCCGAAAAGCGCTGCGCCACGGAGCCTACATGCTTATCTCAGTTCAGTTTGGTTCGCCAGTCGCGCTCAGAACGAGCAAGAAACGCATCCGGCTAGTCCGATTGGTCTCGCCCGCACCCTCCGGACCGAAAGGTTTGGGCCAGCTCACTGTATGACGCCTCTGACCGGGCCCATGAGCAAAGCCCGGGGAAGCGTGCGCTTAATTAATTAAGCAGCAAGTGCCAAGTTGTTGTTGGCAGTTCTAGTTTCCAGCCGATTACGGGTGGTTGGCCCCCGGCATGCCTCCGGGACGCGACAGCTTCCGTCGAAACCGTGTCGCCCCCAAGTGACTAGTCATTTTAACACTTCCTTGTTCCTTGGTCTTGACCACACTGGCCGCCCGGAATCCATGGCGGGGTGAATGATATACTTGGATTTTCTGGCACAAATACGAACTGAAAATTTCACACGTGAACTTGAAACACATGAATCAGCGTCTGCGTTATGAATTGCGCGGATGGGCCTACTGGGCGGAATGTGCAAATCCATTTCGCGAGACAGTCACGGCCCGCAACCTTCCCCTCGGTCTGCGCATGGAAGGCTACAAACGCGACGCGGTAGGCCGCGGCCTCTATCGCAGGGGCGTTCACGAACCCGGCCCAACCAAATTTGTTCTTGAAACCTTTTTGAATGCCAAAGGCAAGAGCTTCCTGGATGTTGGCGGAAACATAGGCTATTTCTCCTGTCTGTTTGGGACGCTGGCCGGACCACAGGGAAAGGTTATAGCCATCGAGCCGGAACCTGGCAACCGCAGGCTTCTCGAGCGCAATGTGCGGAACAACGGTTTGACGAATGTAACGGTGCTTCCCTACGCCGTAGGGGCCGCAACGGCCACTGCAAAAATGGGTCTATATAAGGCGGCCAATCGAGGGCGCCATTCCCTGGTCGACCTGGAGCCATGCAAGAATTTCATCGAAGTTCCTGTCCGCAGACTGGACGATTTGCTGCAAGGCTCCAGCGTTGATTCCTGGGCCGCGATGAAGCTCGACGCCGAAGGGTACGAGCCCTATATCTTCGAAGGCGCGCAACAGACGCTGGCTCGCACCGACCTTCTTCTCATGGAATATGCGCCGACTTATTGGAAGAAGGCCGGGTTCGAGCCTGCCTCCATTTTTCAGAGACTGCTCGCTCATTTTCCAAAGATGTATCGGTTTGAAGGCACAGATCTGGTCCCGACCACTGCGGAAGCCTGCTCTGGTACAGACCAAACCTGCGACCTGGTCCTACGAAAGTAAGAAACCGATTGGTTCGGCATGGCGGATCTCAGTCCGGACATGCTGAAAACGGGCTACTTAGCCCCCCCTCCCGCCGTTCCTTTTTTGCGATAAGAAACTGGACACACCGGCCTTCTGGCAAGGTTGACGACTGTTCCAACCGCTTCCACAATGACAAAACGGGAGCTTTCCGAGCGGTCAGCCCCCGCAACAGGTATGGCACAAGAACCCACAGCGGTTGAACAAGCGATTGCGCGCGCGCTGCGCGACAATCTCGAACGGCTTCAGCGCGCCGCCGAGGAAATGCACCACGCCGTCAATGACGTGGTCTCCGCCTGCGCAAGCAACCGGCCTACAAATGCGCTGCCGCCCCTCCTGCGGGCCCAAACGGCTGCCGCGTCTCTTAACGCTTCCTTGGAAGTTCTGTCCAGATTCGTCACCGTGGCGCTCCAGCCAGCCCAGCGGACTCCGTTTGAAACGGAAATCGCGCGGCTCAGTTCCGCAGTTGCTGTTGAGGCACCGGCCGCCGCACCGGAACCCGTTCGTCCAACGCCATCTGTCCCGAAACCGATGGCCGCAGCGCCTCAGGTTCCTGCTGTTCGCGTTGCGCCGCCACCTCCGCCTCCGGCGCCTGTAGTCGAAGTTCCGGCCGCTCATTCGACCGTCGAATTTGAACCGGCTCCCTTGCCCGTTATCGAGGAAGCCCCCGAAACCGCCACGGACTTCGACGTCAACCACCTTTCCGCGGAGGAACAGGAACTGCACAGGCGTGCAAATCGGGTAGCGAAAGTTTCCATGCAAGATATTAAAATGTTAAGGCCGGAACAGGTTCGCCTGGGCCGCGAAAACAAAGATATCTGCATCAGACTGAAAGACGACATTGAGAAAGCTCATCGCGAATACGACCGCCGCTTCAAGCCGATCATGGATCACCCCGTCGACTATTTCTATAAATGGCTGGTGGAGATTCTGGCGGAAGGCGACGCGAGCGCGCTCGGGGAATATCCTTACGCGCCCGTCAAGCAGCACTAATTTTTTCTCCGGGAATTTTTCCATCGGAAAATCTCTTCGCGTCACGATTGTGCTTGCGCTGCTCGTCGCCCTGGGGTTTGTCTTTCCTGCCGCGGCGCAAACAAAGAAAAGGAAAAAATCGAAAAAGCCTGTACCTGCGCAGTGCTCGGGATGCAATCCGCAAACGATTGCTCCGGATATCGCGACTTCTTCCGCGGATGACGCCGAGGCCCTGACGCAACTGAGCGAACTCGCTCGATCCTTGCACAATGCGGTGCCCGGCTCGTATGAAAAGCTTTCCGCCTTCGCAACGAAACATGCCAACGATGTTTGGGGCGCTCGCGCCGCGCTGGCGCTCGGCTACGACGACTATCAGAGAAATCGCACCGCTAACGCGGCGACATGGCTCAACAAGGCGAAGGGTGATGCGGTCCTGCAGGAATATGTTTTGTACTGGCGCGCGCAAACGAATCGCGCGGCGAAACGCAACGCGGATGCGTATGCCGACTTGCAAAAATTGCTCAAGGAGTTTCCGAACACGGCGATCAAAGAACAAGTACTTGATGCGTTTACGCCGGTTGCCATTGAACTTGGGCACGCGCAATCCGCTGTTGACGCGCTGAACGGCTATTCCGCCGCGAACAGCAAACCCGCTCTGTTGCTTGACCGCGCGCAGGCGTATCGATCCTCCGGTCAGCCGGCTCGGGCGGTGAAGGACTATCAGACGATCTTCTACAAATATCCGCTTGCGGACGAAGCAAAGGCGGCCGGCGGCGCTTTGCCTGGACTGCAAAAAACGCTTCGCTCGGAATTTCCCTATGGCACGGGGGAAATGCAGGAGCAGCGCGCGCAGGCTTTCTTCGATGCGCGCAAATGGCGCGAAGCGAGAACGGAATTTGAGAAGCTCGTTTCGATGCTGAAAGACACGTCGAACCCCGTCCGGCAACGGGCGCAGTTGCGCGTCGCTCAGTGCCGCGTGCAATTGAAATCGCCAATCTCGCTGGTTTCGTCTTTGAAGCCAACAGATCCCGATGTGGATGCGGAGCGCCTCTACGCCGTCTCGCAATTCCAGCGCAGCGCCAAGAATGAATCCGCGATGCTCGCGGCAATCGAAGAGATCGCCCAGAAATACGCCGACTCAAAATGGGCGGACGAAGCCTTGATGGCGGCGGGGAACTATTACTGGGTTGGGCTCGACCGCAACAAAGCTGCTTCTTATTACCAGCGCGTGCTCGACACCTATCCCAACAGCAAGAATGATTTCAACGCCGAATGGCGCATCGCCTGGGTGTCGTATTTGAATCGTGCCGCGGATTCCGACGACCGCTTCCGCACTTTCCTGCTGAAATACCCGGTCTCTTCCAACTCTGTGGACGCGCTCTATTGGCTCGGCCGCAACGCGGAAACCGGGGGCAATCCCGGGCACGCGCGAGCCTTCTATGCGAAAGCTGTCGAACGCTATCCGCAGACTTATTTTGGCTATGCGGCCGCGGCACGCCTCGCGAAGCTGCCTCAGACCGATCCTGACACCGTCGATTTTCTGGACAAGATTCCGCCGCCGCCCGCCTTGCGCCCCTTTGACGAGCCGATTCCTGCCGCAGCGGAAGACCGCTGGGCTCGCGCACAAGCTTTGCGTTCGATTGCCTTCGATTCTTTCGCGGAGCAGGAGCTGAAGTCCGCGTTCTTCGCAACCGGCTCCCCGCGATTCTTGCTTGGAGCAGCGCAAGCCGCATTCGACCAGGGGCACTACGCGACGGGCATGGCTTATGCACGCACCATCGTGCCCAGTTTCGATTCGCGCAATTTCAATGAACTTCCTTTGGCGGTTTGGAAAGCGCTCTATCCGCTTCCGTATGAATCGCCCGTCCGGAAGGAATCCGGCAAGAACGATCTGGATCCAGCCGTCGTCGCCGGGTTGATTCGTCAGGAATCAACCTTCCAGGCGGATGCCGTCTCCCACGCCAACGCTTACGGCTTGATGCAATTGTTGCCCAAGACCGCCAAACTTCTGTCGAAGCAGCTTCGCGTCAGGTACAACAAGAAGCTCTTGTATTCGCCGAACTACAACATTCAGCTCGGCACATATTATTTCAAAGGGCTCGTGCAGCTTACCGGAGCTCCTGAATACGCCCTTGCCGCTTACAACGCAGGCGAAGACCGCATCGCACTATGGAAGTCCGAACGCGCCTATGACGAGATTCCCGAACTCGTCGAATCGATTCCGTTCACGGAAACGCGCGAATACGTCCAAATCGTTTTGCGCAACGCGCAGCTCTATCGAACGATATACGGAAGCGGCTCAACTCCGGCATCCACAACAGCCGCCGCTTCCGGTTCTACTTCCCACGGCCGCCGTTAGTTCCGTTCGCATAACCGATTTGAATCCCCGGTTCGCTCAAGCGCATGCTTTGCTTTTTCCCGATTCAACCTTAAACTTTTAACCTTCAACTCCTTCAGGTGACGGATGACCACTGAATCCTCCATGGCGCAGATTTCCCGCCGCATGATTTCGGCGAAGGCCGAACAATTCACCGAGTCGGTCATCCGCGAAATGACCCGTCTCGCTCTCAAGCACAACGCGGTGAATCTCTCGCAGGGTTTTCCCGATTTTCCCGCGCCGGATTCCGTGAAAGAGGCCGCGCGGCAGGCCATCAGCGACGACATCAATCAATACGCCATCACCTGGGGCGCCAAGGCGCTGCGCGATTCCATTGTGGAGAAATTCGATCGCACCCAGGGAATCCGCATCGACCCGGAACGCGAAATCACGATTTGCTGCGGTTCGACCGAAGCGATGATGTCCGCCATGCTAGCCATCATCAATCCAGGCGACGAAATCGTGGTCTTCGAGCCGTATTACGAAAATTATGGTCCCGATGCGATTCTTTCCGGCGCTTCACCGCGGTTTGTGAAGATGAAGCCGCCGAAGGACGAAAATTCCGAGTGGACGTTTGATTTTGACGAATTGGCCGCCGCATTCGGGCCGCACACAAAAGCGATCATCCTGAATACGCCGAATAACCCCACTGGAAAAGTTTTCACTCGTAAAGAACTCGAATTCATTCGCGATCTTTGCATCAAGTGGAACGCCTACTGTGTCACGGACGAAATTTACGAACACATTCTCTACGATGGCGCGGAACACGTCACCATGGCGGGGCTCGATGGCATGCGCGAACGCACCATCGTGATCAATGGAATGTCCAAAACGTACAGCGTGACTGGCTGGCGCGTGGGATGGGCGATTGCTCCGCCGGAGCCGACGCAGGCAATCCGCAAAGTCCACGATTTTCTGACGGTCGGAGCAGCGGCTCCGCTGCAACAAGCCGGAGCCATCGCGCTTCGTTCTCCCCAGGCCTATTACGACGGCTTGGCCACCACTTATGCGAAAAAGCGGGAGCGATTGCTGAAAATTCTTACTTCCGCGGGTTTCACGGTCTACAAACCGCGTGGCGCCTACTACATCATGACCGACATCGCTCGCTTCAAATTCCCTGAAAACGACCCGCGCTTTGCGTCCCGGTCAAAAGATGTCGCTTTCGCGAAATACCTGGTGCAGGAGATCGGAATCGCGTGCGTCCCCGGTTCGAGCTTCTACAACGATCCCCAGGACGGCGCTTCCCAGGTTCGTTTTACGTTCTGCAAGAAGGAAGAAACTCTTGCCGCCGCGGAAGAACGTTTTGCCAGGCTGCGAGTCTAAATTGCGCCTCAATTCCAAATGAAAAAGCGCACCCAAACACGGGGCGCGCTTTGCAGTAAGTCCATTATTTACAAACACTTCCAAATATTTTAGGGGTAGGGAACTGACGGTCGGTTGCCCTGTGGTGGTTAGCCCCCTACCCCGCGAGTGGTCTTGCCTGTATAGACGAGGCCAACCCTCAAAAAGTTTCCCGAGAGTTTGAAAATAAATTTACTTGGTTTGGAATCAAACTAACTCGACGGTATCGAGATACCGCGCCACGGAAACGTCCCAGGAAAACTTGTCCTTGATCGCCGCTTGCAGCGCTTGAGCGGCAGAAGGCTCGCCGTGAGTCAGCCAGGCCTTTTTCGGGGCCGCAGTCAGGCCGCTGCACCAACGCAGCAGTTCGCTCTTGCCGGCGTGCGCGGAAAATTGCCCCATGGTAATGATCTCCGCGCTTACGGGCACCGCTTCGCCGAAGAGGTGCAGGATCTTCGCGCCTTCCTGCAACGCCCGCCCACGCGACCCTTCCGCCTGAAAACCCGCGAGGATGACCGCGTTCTTCGGATCCGGCAATCGATTGGCAAGATGATGCAGCACGCGCCCGCCGGTCACCATTCCGCTCGCGGAAATGATGATGCAAGGCGTCTTCACGTCGTTGATTTTTTTTGAATCATCCACGGTGCGCGTCAGGTGAAATTCGTGCAAATTGAGAGGGTCCTTGTGCGCGGAGTCCAGCGCCGCCATGTTTAGATCGTGATCCTCCGTATGGCGCGCATAAAAATCGGTCGCGCTCAGGGCCATCGGGCTGTCAACGTAAACGGGAATTCTTGGAATGCGCTGCTCGTCTTCCAGTTGACGCAGCAAATACATGAAGGTCTGCGTTCTTCCAATCGCAAAGGCGGGAATCACAATCGAGCCGCCACGCTTCACGATTCGATTCACTGTGTCTGCAAGAATTTGCAGCGGATCGCCGGCTTCGTGTTCGCGGTCGCCATACGTCGATTCGCAAATCAGATAGTCGCTATTCGGCGGGGTCTGCGGGTCTTTCAGAATCGGCTGGTCATAGCGGCCAATATCTCCGGAAAAAATGATCGTCGTATTTTTCCCGCCTTCTTTAATTGTTAATTGGAAGCTGCATGAGCCAAGAATGTGCCCTGCGTCATACGATTCCAGATGGAACTCAGGCGAAATATCGAATCCTCCGCTGCGCGGCATCGGCGCAAGCTGTTTCAGCATTGGCTCCACGTCCTCCGTGGTGTACAGCGGCCGAAGGTCGGCGGGATTGCTGCGCTTCTCTTTGCGTTTCGCGCGCTCGGCGTCTTCTTCCTGTAAATGTCCGGAGTCTTTGAGGGATAGGGTTGTCAATTCAATCGTCGCTGGGTCCGCGTAAATCCTGTTCTTGTACCCGTCGCGCGTCAGGCAGGGAAGCCATCCGCAATGGTCCAGGTGCGCGTGGGTCAAAACGCAATAGTCAATCGTGGCTGGGCTGACCGGCAGGGGCTTGAGGTTTCTTTCCTCCAGGTCATGCGAACCTTGAAAAACCCCGCAATCCACGAGCAGTTTTTTCCCCGCAGCTTCCACCAGGTACTTGGACCCCGTTACCGTTCCCGCCGCTCCCAAAAACGTCAGCTTCGCCATCCGGTTCCCCCGTGACTTCAAGCGCCATAAACCATACCTTATTCTCCCGCAACAAAACAAAGGGAGCCGCAGTTGTTAACATATCAGCCCAATGGTCCGTCTTATGCGTTATAAGGAGTTTCCTGTGACATTCTTTCGAACTTGCTCATTCGTTTTTTCCTTCCTTGCAGCTCCGTTGTTCATGTATCTCCAACCCAAGCCTTCACTTCCGGCGACATCCGGTTCCGTCATTCCGGGAGAGGCGATGCTCCAGCCCCGTTCCGGGCACACGGCGACCCTCTTGCCGGATGGTAAGGTGTTAATTACAGGCGGCATGAAGCGGAACCAGGACTTTTACCGCTCAGCCGAAATCTTCGATCCCGCGACTGGGAAGTTCCAATTGACCGGCGAAATGAATGTTGCGCGCGTCGGCCACGTTGCTGTCTTGTTGCATTCCGGGAAAGTTCTGATCGCAGGCGGATGGATCGGCCGAGGCGCTACGGATTCCTGCGAGTTGTATGACCCAGTGACTGGCAGGTTCACGCCCTTAGCAAAGATGACGGCCAAGCGCGGCAATCCACGCGCTACTCTGTTGGCAGACGGAGATGTTCTCATCACAGGTGGCGCTGATCATGACACTCCCGGCGGAGTGTCCTCAGCGGAGATCTTCCACGCTTCAACTTTCAGCTTCGAATCTCTCGCATCTATGCATTCCGCGCGCATTTCTCATACTGCCACGTTGCTCCAGAATGGTCTTGTCTTGATCGCCGGCGGCCGCGGCGACGTTGTCAACGCGTCCGCGGAACTTTACGATCCGCGTACAAAGAAGTTTGTCGAAACTGGAAGTCTCTGCATTGCTCGCTATAAGCACACAGCCGGCTTGCTTCCCGACGGAAAAGTCTTGATCGCTGGTGGCTCTGATGAACGAGATTGGAGCGGCGCGCTCGGCAGTTCAGAGATTTACGACCCGCGTTCCGGTCAATTCAGTCGTGCCCCGTCTCTCCACGAAGCGCGCTTTAAGCTCCCGGAGAATGCTGTGCAGCTCCCTTCAGGCTTCCTTCTCATCGCGGGTGGAAGCAGGCAAGTGGAGATTTACGATCCGCGCTCCGGAAACTTCGCTCTGGCTTCCGGAGAATTGAGCGACGCCTGGCACTTTATGACAGAAACCAAGTTGCCAGACGGCCGCGTCCTTCTGGCAGGCGGTTACGCAAACTCTGAAAAAGCCACTGCGCAAACGTGGCTCTATCGGCCTTAGTTGGCGAAGAATCTCGCTCAAAGGCGTTCGCAAGGTGCAATTCCTTCTCCACCGCGACGGCTATTGCTTCCGGGAAAACGCCGTCGCTGCTTGCGGCCGTTCCCGCGTCCACCCTCAAGTCATTTTTGAAAATGGCCAATTTTCCAGTTTGCTGGGAATGGCTGGATCAGGAGTGGGCTTGTCGCTAATTCCAGAAGTGGCGTTGGACAAAAAGTCCGGTTGCACGTTCGTGGCAATTTCCGGTTCTGAAGCCGCACGTACCATCGGCGCAGTCGTTTTGCGCCGCCGTTCGCTAACCCGCGCCAATCTCAGATTTATGCCGTTGTTGCGCCAGCCGGCAAAATAGCACGACTAGAACCTTGACTACCCTTCCAGCTTTTCGTCCTCGCGTGCCACGGTTAATCTTTCTTCCGTCAAGTCCAGCTCCCGCTCAATCTGCCGCAGCAGTTCATCGTTGATTTCGCCTTCGTTCCGTAAATGCACGGCCGTGCGCCGCTCCACGCGAACCAACTCTTGCATCAGGCGGGAGTGTTTTTTCGTGCGTGCGCGCGCGCGCAGCGTTTCCGGCCGTGACTCATCGGAGAATTTCTCGATCTTAGTTTGGTACATTTTCACCAGCGCATCGTAGACGTCCGAAAATTCCTCGCTGTCCTTTTCCCGTTCTTTGTTCAGACGCTCAAGCGCAATGCGCAGGATCTTTTGCCGGGCCTTGTGCTCTTCCTCGTGCGAAACGTGCGTCCCTGCCAGCCCCAGCGCGCGAATTAGCGGCGGAAGTGTCAATCCTTGGCCCACCAGCGTCACCAGGATCACTGCAAACGTGAGAAAAATAATCATGTTCCGCTGCGGGAACTTCGACCCATTCTTCAGCATTTCCGGCAAGGAAATTGCCGCAGCCAGCGCCACCACGCCCCGCATCCCAGTCCATCCGACGACAAAAATATTGCTGGCCGGAGGCCGCTCCACTTTCTCCCGCAGAATGTAACGCCGTATCCCTATCGAAATATACGTTCCCGGATACATCCAGATCAGCCGCAGCAAGATCAGAATCACGCTCAACGCGAGGCCGTAGGCAATCAGCTCGCTCAGCTTGTGATCCTTCAATTCACCAATCACGTAGGGCAATTGCAGTCCCAGCGCCATGAAAACCAGACCGTTCAGTACAAACGTCAGCGATTCCCATACCGCCCAGGCCTGTATCCGCACCGTCGGCGAAAAAAGCTCCGAACTCTTTCGCGCCAGATACAATCCGCATGCAATCACGGCCATCACACCGGAAGCATGCACAGCTTCCGCGGTCAGATAAACGACGTACGGTACGATGATGCTTACCGCAATCTCAATCGGCCCGTCTTCCAGCCGCCGTTCGAACCATTCCACCGTCAATCCGATCAGCAGTCCGACTACGATTCCCACTCCGATCAAATACGTCAGTCGCAAACCCCCCTGCCCAATCGTAGGCCGCTCTCCCGTCACAACCAGTGCCACGGCAAACGCCAGCGCAACAAGTCCCGTCGCATCGTTCACCAGGCTCTCGCCCTCTAGAATGTCAACGATCCGTTTCG
This sequence comes from Acidobacteriota bacterium, assembly GCA_018268785.1. GTDB lineage: Bacteria > Acidobacteriota > Terriglobia > Acidiferrales > UBA7541 > Acidiferrum. The sequence continues at coordinate 16,643 of JAFDVY010000049.1, forward strand.
GCAATCCCAGATCCCGTGCAATTGCTGTCGCCGCGATTGCATCCGTCGTGGACACCACAGCCCCGAGAACAAATCCCAAATGCCAGTCAAAGCCCTTGAACACCCACGGCGCCGCGTAAGCCACTCCGATCGCGGTGAATGTCACAAGCCCGACGGCGAGCATCGTAATGCTCACGATGTTTTTGCGAAAATCCAGCCATGAAGTCTGCCATGCGCCGCTATAGAGCAAGGGCGGCAACACAATGAGAAACACGACGTCTGGATTCAAATGAATTTTGGGCACTTGCGGAATGAAACTCAGCACGAGGCCCGCAATGACCAGCACGATCGGATACGGCGTCTTTATCCTCTGCGCGAGCACGGCAAATAACACCACGAGCACCATGAGAATCAGCGCCACCGTTTCCGCCGCGTGTATTCCGAAACCGTCCATTCGCTTTCAGCCTCCGCGAATTTGCGTTCAACAATACCTTAATTTCGCCCGCATCCGATTTCACGCACCGTTTGCGAAGCCGATGCTAAACTTTCCGGTGCTTTTCAAATTCACTGGAGGTTTCTCGGGTGGCGCATAGCCTCATCTTTCGCGAAGTCGCCATGGTCTTTGCCGCAGCATTGATCTTCGGCATGCTCGCCTGGCGTTTGCGGCAACCTCTTATTCTCGGCTATGTCCTTGCCGGTCTCGTTCTCAGCCCGTTCACTCCCGGCCTGCGTGTCCATGAGGTTCACGCGTTCGAAATTATGGCCGAAATCGGGGTTATCTTGTTGATGTTCTCCGTCGGCATCGAATTTTCCATCCCGGAACTTCTCAAAGTGAAGTGGGTCGCCCTCGTCGGCGCGCCTCTCGGCATCGCGCTTTCCGTCGCCCTTGGCGCCGGTGTCGGGGCCTTGATGGGTTGGCCGATTCTTCAAGGCGTCGCCGTCGGGTGTCTCATCTGTGTGGCAAGCACCATGGTCATGATGCGCCTGCTCATCGATCGCGGTGAACTCTCCAGCTCCGTCGGCCGCATCATGATTACGCTGACTCTCGTCGAAGACCTTGCCGTCATTATTTTGACGGTCCTTTTGCCGGCGCTGGCTGGCGCAAGTTCTTCCGGCTATGGCCAGGTCGCTTGGAAAATCGGCAAAGCCTTGCTCCTCCTTGTCCCGATCGTCCTTGCAGGCTGGAAGCTCGTTCCCGCGCTCATGAATCGCGTCCAACGCACCTGCAACGATGAAATCTCCCTCATGCTCGCGCTAACCGTTTGTTTAGTCGTCGCCGTTGTCACCGAAGCGGTTGGTCTCTCGCTTGCCCTCGGCGCATTTCTCGCAGGGCTCCTCCTCGGCAATTCCGAGTTCGCCCACAAACTTGCCAAACAAACTTTCTCCATCCGCGACGCCTTCGTCGCCGTTTTTTTTGTCACTGTTGGCATGCTGATTGATCCAACGACTTGGGTTTCAAGCTGGAAAATAATTCTCCTGATCGTTGCCCTGGTTATCGTGGGAAAGTTCGTTATCTGGACCGGCGTGGTCAAACTTTTCGGCTATTCCTGGGACACTGCGCTCCGCAGCGGCATTGGCCTGACGCAAATCGGCGAATTTTCCTTTATCCTCGCCCAGGTCTCTCTGCAATCCGGCTTGATTACGCCCGAAATCTACCACGCGACACTGGCCGCCTCTCTCATCACTATTTTGGCGAATGCCACATTCTTCAAGTTCCTGCCGCCACTTGCGACTGTACCGGCACATACTGAACTTGCCGCTGTACGTAGCGACGCATAAGCATTGGATTGTCTTGGGTTGAAAAAACTGATTTTGGTGGAGCCGAAGGGATTCGAACCCTCGACCTTCCCGGTCTTCACCGGGACGCGCTCATCAACCGCTCAATCATCTTGCGGTCCTTCCAAGATTTTAACTGTCTTTCGCGACCCAGACTGGCATTGCTATTGGTGGAGCCGAAGGGATTCGAACCCTCGACCTCCTCGATGCCATCGAGGCGCGCTCCCAACTGCGCCACGGCCCCACCGAACCCCACCAGTTTAACATATTTGCCTCTGAGGCTGATTCACCCACAGAACAGGCGGGTTCCATGCAACCTGAGAACCGCTTTACAAGTCCAACTCAACGCAGGAACATTAAAGTTGAGCGCAATGAGTATCGCGCAAAGGTGAAGACTTGAATTCGTCCACTCTCCTTCGGAAATGCAGCCTCTTGTTTTCCCTTGTTTTGTTGGCCGCAACGCATCCTGCCAATGCCCAGTCCACGGGCCCTCTCGCCCCACCGCCTGCAACTGGCCCCGCTCCCAGCGCTCCGGTGGCTGCCAAGGCCAAACCGATCGCCCGCAGGGCCGCCGAAGCGCCCATTACCAGCGAGCCGCCCGCAATGCCGCCGGATCAAATCATCCAGAAGTTCGCCGAAAAAGAAGTCGAGCTCAAAAAAGTGCTCGGCTCCTACACCTGGACCCAATACTTTCTCCTCCAGACGCTCGACTCCGACAACGTTCCCGATGGCGAGTATGAAATGCAGAGCGACATTCTCTTCACCCCCGAAGGGAAGCGCTTTGAAAAAGTCACCTATGCTCCCGCCAATACGTTGAAGAGAATTGTCATGAGCCAGCAGGACTTGGACGACCTGAAAAAAATCCAGCCTTTCGCATTCACCGGCGACGAACTTGGGAAATACAACATCACCTATGTCGGCCGTCAAAAGGTGGACGATCTCTCCACCTATGTTTTTGACGTCGAACCCAAAGTTATCGAAAAGAAGCAGCGCTATTTCAAGGGACGCCTTTGGGTGGACGATCACGATTTGCAAATCGTGAAGACCTACGGCAAGGCTGTTCCGGACATCGTCACCAAGCGCGAAGAAAATCTATTTCCGCGCTTCACTACGTATCGCGAAAATCTTTTTGGCGACCTCTGGTTCCCCACGTATACGCACTTTGACGACATTTTGCGGTTCCGCGAAGGTCCCGTCCATCTCGTGTCCACCGTCAAGTACACGAACTACAAGCGCTTTGGCTCGACTTTCAAGATTGGCACGGCCACCGAAGCCCCGCCCCAATAGCCATCGAATCGATCCGTCTCTCGGCAAATGCCCTGACTCGCTTTGGCTTGCCTTCTAGCCGCGAAGCGCGCGAATCTCTTCTCCCATCAACTCCCTTGCTTTGCCTTTTGCTAGCTCCCCGAGCTTCACCGGTCCGATCGCCACGCGAATCAATCGCAGCACCTCCACGCCGCACGCATCGAACATCCTCCGGATCTGCCGGTTCTTGCCTTCATCCAAAACAATTTCGACCCACGAATTCTTCTCTCCCGCGCGCAACAATCTCGCGCTGCTCGCCCTCAACAGCTCGCCGCCCTCCAAAACTCCCGCCTCCAACCGCGCCTGCAGAGAGCGATCCGCCACCGCGCCAATCTGCACATGATAAGTCTTCTCCACATGACTTTCCGGCGCCGCGATCCGCGCCGCCCATTCCGTATCATTCGTCAGCAGCAGCAATCCTTCACTCGCCATATCCAGCCTGCCGACCGGTCCCATCCACGGCAGATCCTTCGACAACAGCGCATACACCGTCGCGCGCCCTTTTTCATCCGCCGCTGTTGTCACAATCCCGCGCGGCTTATTCATCATCCAATACGCCTTCTCCGCCGCCCGCACTCCCTTGCCATCCACCTCAATCCGGTCCCGCCCCAACCGTACAGGGTGCTCCGCATCGCGCCGCACCACTCCATTCAATCTCACGCGACCCGTCCGGATCAGCTCCGCCGCTTCCGAGCGCGAACAAAATCCCATCTTCGAAAGCGCCCGCGCCAGCCCCGTTTTCTTTTCCCTCCCCGTTTTCAGGTTTTGTCGTTTCATCCGTTAGACGTTTCCGGTCAACTCCGCATCCTACATTTCATTTGGGTTTCTTCGCTCCGCGCGCTTAGAATCCCTCATCTTGACGGAGGAAGCATGTCCACCAGTCTGTTCCGCCGCATCGTCCTGATTCTTGCGATGTTTCCATCTATTTGTGCTGCCCCTCTTCTTGCCCAGGAAAACTCAACTCCTCCTTCCGCCGCGGAAGACCCCTATCAGGCGCAGCGAAAATTTGCCATAACTCTTCTCAACCAGCAAAAACATTTGGAAGCTCTGCCCGTTTTCGAATCCCTTGCCAGGCAGAACCCAAACGATCCTGAGGTTATTTTTGGCTGGGGCGCCTGCCTTCTGCAACATTCCGCAATCGTCATGGACCCCAAAGCCGCCAAGCAAGAGAGGGCCCGCGCACGCGAACTGCTGGCTCGTTCCAGGGAACTCGGCAAAAAGAGCGGCCTACTCGAGAATCTCCTGGAGATGGTCCCGCCCGATGGAGGCGAAATCGCATTTTCCAGCGCCGGTAACGTGGATGCCGCGATGAAAGCCGGCGAAGCCGCCTTTGCCAGGAACGACTATGAGGAGGCCATAAAGAATTACACGCGCGCCGCCGAACTCGATCCCAAAAATTACCAGGCGGTGCTTTTTATCGGTGACGCTTATTTTTCAGAAAAGCAATTTCCCAAAGCCGTCGAATGGTACGACCGTGCCATCGCCCTGGATCCAGACATGGAAACCGGATACCGCTACGAAGCTGACCTCTACATCAAGTCCGGAGAAATGGATAAGGCCCGAACGCGTTCGATTCAAGCCGTTGTCGCGAATCCCTACAATCAAGCCACCTGGCGCGCCCTCAACTATTGGGCTAATTCCAATAAGCTCCAACTCACTCCGGTACATATCAACGCCGCGTCCAAAGATGCGAAGGAAAGCAACAAGGGAGTTCAAATCAACATCGATCCAAAATCTTCATCCGACGAAATGGCTTTTGCCCTGACAGTCTGGATGATTTACAGCGGTACGCGCGACGATTGGACCAAGGAACGTTTCAAGAAGCAGTTTCCGAAGGAGGCGCAGTATCGTCACAGTCTTGCCGAGGAATCTGATGCTCTTTCCGAAGCCGCAAAAATGCTGCCCCAGTCGGTCCAGGCCCGGGATCTGCGGGACCCCAGTCTCGCTCTCCTCAAGCGCGTCTACGACGCCAAAATGATCGAGCCCTACATCCTCATCAGCGCACCCGACCGCGATATCGCGCTCAACGACTATGTCCCCTATCGCGAACAGCACCGCGATCGACTCGAAGCCTATCTCTCGCAATTCATCGTGCCGCCAACTCCTGCTCCAAAAAACTGACGCCTTCTCCCTGATTTGCTATCCTCGTCGCTATGAAATCCAGGTTCGCCACCATTGACGAATATTTCGCGACCCTCGTTCCGCGACAGCGCGCCGTTCTTCAGAAGCTCCGCAAACTCATTCATTCCATCGCCCCCAAAGCGGAAGAATGTATCACCTACTCCTTGCCCGGCTTCCGCCAGAACAGCCCCTTCGTCGCATTCGCTGCCTTCAAGGATCACTATTCGCTTTTTCCCATGGGCGGAGCCACCGTGGAAAAGTTCAAAAGGGAATTGAAAGGTTTCGACACGAACAAAGGCACTATTCGCTTCACCGAAGAAAAGCCGCTGCCTCGGTCGCTCGTTGGAAAAATCATCAAACACCGGCTGGCGATTGACTCGGCAAAAGCCGCGGCAAGAAAATCGAAAAAGAGAACTGCAAGAAAGAAAATTGCAAAAAAATAAAAGGCGCGCGAATCTCTTGCTCGCGCGCTTCTGGAACCTTCCAGACACCTCAATCATAAGCCGGTAGGAAGGGCAGGCGAATGGGCTCGTGCAACACACGATCCCGCCCTTCCTACCCGCCACAGCCGCCAACTCAATCCCGAAAATAGATGATCCGCTTCAAAATCGATCGCCTTCCACGCCAAACTGACAAGTAATTCCACGAAAGGCCGCAGGTTCGCGCATTCCCTGTGCGCGAACCTGCGTATGGTTTTCTCCGCCCCTTCAAGGCGGAGTCAGGACCTGGGTTTGCGAATGACTCGCACCGCGCGGGCCTGCTTGGTTGGTTCCGTCAACCTTTCCGGCGCGAAGAAAAGCAACGGCCGGATGCAGGTCGGGCTGCGATGCGCGGAGGGGTACTACGTTCGTCTGATGGAAAGGATCGGAAGAAGCTCTTTGCCGGCGGGCGGGGCAGGTTCAACCGAATCGGCAGCGTCGGTACATTCCACGGGA